>JAYTFV010000227.1:0-26319 GCA_043734065.1 Planctomycetota bacterium | reverse complement strand
TCACCACGCATGGATTGCAGCCGCTGCCGCATTGACATCGTCCGCCTGGATGGCTGTCAGCGTCAGCAGTGCGCCTCCGTCTGAACCGGATCTGCCGGTGATCCAATTATTGGCCCCGGTCTTAGATGATTCTGCGGAGATTGAAGCTCCGGCCCCTTCTCGCTCTTCGCGCCAGGCGACATCGGCTAATCGACCTCTGGGGCTGGGGTTTCCCGGGACGGGAGCGGCTCCCAAACGGCCTCCGACTCGCCCGTCCCGTCCGTGGCGGACCTCCGAAATCCTGCCGGTGCAGGCGATCGAACCGGATTCGCAACGGATCGAGTTGCCCACTCAGGACGTGACCGTTGAAGCGGACGACCCTCCGCCACCCAGTGACAAAGTCAATCGCCATCGTCGTGTCGCTCCTCACCCAGACGCCCTTGGTCCAGACGCACCTGGCCCTGTCGCCCCTGGCCCTGTCGCCCCGGAAGAAGTGGCCCCGGACCAGGTGACGCCTCCCGATGCGGAACCTGTTGCAGCGACCGGCATCCCCGTGTTGATGCGGGACAATCCGAGTGATCTGACCACGGCCTCGGGTTTTGCACCGCCGTATCTGCCGTCGAATCAAGACGCCGACGCCCTCCCCTGGACGGCCACTTTCGAGGAACGGGCCGCGCGGGCTCCGATCGAAGAGGAGATGGACTCCCGAGCGGGCGACTTGATGGAATTGCCCATCGGCTATGTCCCGTGGTGGATCAGTGAGTTACCGAATCCGATCCGTCGCAGCCAGTCCACCCTGCCCGTCGATGTCGATACGCTCGTCACTGGAGCCTTGCAATACTCGCCGCAGATTCTGGGGATACGCACTCAGCCCGACATCAACAACAGCATCCTGAATGCGGAAAACGCCGCATTCGACTGGACCTCGTACGTCGCGAACAAGTGGAGCGACCTCAACGATCCGGTGGGCAACTCGCTGACCACCGGGAACAATTCCAACCGCTTCATCGATCAGATCGCGACGACGCAGGCCGGTCTGAAACGCCGCAACGAGTACGGGGGGCAGTTCGACATCTCACAGAAACTGGGCTGGCAGGACAACAACTCGAGATTCTTTGTCCCGTCTCCGCAGGGCACCAGTCGACTCGTGATGAACTACACGCAACCGTTGATGAACGGTTCGGGGGTGGCCTACAACCAGTCGCGCATCGTCCTGGCCCGGATCGAGTTGAACCGGTCGTTCGATACGGTCCAGGGAGAGTTGCAAGACCACCTCGTGAAGGTCACGGAGACCTATTGGGATTTGTACCGCTCGCGGGTGATTTACCTGCAACGCCGCCGGGTGTATGACCGGGCCCAGCACATCCTGGAAACACTGGGCGGCCGTGAAGAGATCGACGCCCTGCAGCGGCAAGTGAACCGCGCCAAGGCCGCCGTGGCCAACCGTCGTTCCGAGATCGTGCGGGCGCAGTCCACGATTCGCAATGCCGAGTCCCGTCTGCGACTGCTCGTGAATTCACCCGAGTATCTGGACCTTTCGGCCACGGAACTCGTCCCGATTGAAGCCCCGCGGGCCGATCATCTGCCCCTCTCGCTGTCCGGTTCGCTGCAACAGGCGTTGCAGAATCGACCCGATATTTCCCAGGCAGTGCATGACCTGCGGTCCTCGGGGCTGCGACTGGGCGTTTCGCAGAACGAACTCCTGCCGAAGCTGGACCTGGTCCTCAGCACGTATGTCGCGGGTCTACAGGGGCATGCGGGAGTCTTTCAGTCATATGGAAATCAGTTCGCGAATGGACGCCCGGGTTACACGGTGGGCACCCAGTATGAGATGCCGCTGGGGAATCGCGCGGCCCTGGCCCGTCAGGATCGGCGGCAGTGGGAGCTGACCAAGGCCGTCTACGACTTCCGCACCGTGGTCGAGACGGGGCTGACGGATGTCGAACTGTCGGTCCGCGAGGCCGAGACTTCCTTCCGCGAGATGCTGAGCAAGTTTCAAGCTCTGATCGCCTCGGAGACCGAGCTGAACTATCTGGAAGATCGCTGGACGGTGTTGCCCGGAGCAGATCGGGGCACGACGCTGCTGCTGGAAGACCTGCTCGAATCTCAGCAGCGACTGGCCGATGCGGAGGGGGCTTTCGTGACCTCGCAGGTGGCCTACTCGGTGGCCTTAATCCGGGTCCGGCGGGCGATGGGGACTCTGCTGATCGCGCAAAACCCGACGCGCTCTGAAGTGCAGCCAGCCACCCGCGAACCGAGATTGGTTCCCCCGGAGAATCTGGTTCCTGTCGAAGAACAGGCACCGCAGAAACAGGCACCCCGGCTGAAACAGTCCACTCCCGCCGACGAGGCCGCTGACCCCGCTCCTCCCGTGGACAAATCGGTGAGCCAGAAGAAATCCACCCCACCCGCGACCACAAAACCAGCGTCCGCCAAGAAGCCATCCCTGATCCCGTCTTGGCTTCGTCGGTAGAGTCGGCATTCCCGGAATCTCCGTCACGCGGTTCTCGACCGATCGGGCCTGGGCTCCGGAAAAACCTGCGTAAACGGACGCGCCCCGACGAATGGATGAAGTGACGAACAAGGCTCGCGGAGTCGAGTCTGATGGGAGGCAGGGAGGCCGGTCGAGGCACGTTCTCTACGACCGGAGTGGCTGGAGTGGTTCTCGCCCTGCGAAACCCAGACCGTTCGCTGTCCCCGAGACGCCCCTGGCGTGCGGCGGATTTGCCTGCGCTGATCTCGCGCATTCGCGATGTTGCTTCACGACTGACTTCATTAAGTGATTCGCAACTCCAGGGCTATGCGATCCAGCTCCGCGAGAACGTCGAGTCGGGAGGTGAAGTGCAGTCTGCGGAGGTTCTGGAATCGGGTTTTGCCTTCACGCTCGAGGCCATCCGCCGCGTGACGGGTAAGACGCTCCACGACCCCCAACTCCTCGGCGGGCTGGTCCTCGCCCGAGGGGCCATCGCCGAAATGGCCACCGGCGAAGGGAAGACACTCGCCGGGGCCGCACCGGCATTCGTCCATGCCCTCAGTGGTCGCGGCGTGCATGTCATGACCTCCAACAGCTACCTCGCCCAGCGCGACTGCGAGGAGCTGCGCCCGGTGTTGGAGCTGCTGGGCCTGACGGTGGCAGTCCTTCCGGAGCAGGCTCCGGCGGAGGTGAAGCGTCCGCTGTATGACTGCGATGTGGTCTACGGGAATGGTTTCGAGTTCGGGTTCGATTACCTGCGAGATCAGATTGCATTGCGGCAGGTGAAAGCGGCAGCTCTCGGGGTTCTCGTCCGGCAACGACTGACCGGTGGGCTCGCCTCGCGTGTCACGATGCAGCGGGGACTCCACTTTGCAATCGTCGACGAGGCCGATCACGTGATGCTCGATGACGCGATCTCGCCTCTGCTCATCAGCGAGGCGGCCCCTGGAGATGCTCCCGATGCGGAGGCGCACCGCGCGGCTTTTCGGCTCGCGAATGAACTGACAGCCCCGCACGACTATGAGTTCGATCCGTCACGCGGACTGGTGCGTCTGACGACACAGGGACGCGACAAGACCCACGCGGCGGTCGATCAGATTCCGATCGAGGTTCTCATTCGTCCGTGGGCTTTGTATGTCGAGGCGGCACTCAAAGCCCGCCTGCTCTTTCAGCGCGACCGGGAGTACATTGTCCACGAGGACGAAGTGCAAATCGTCGATGGCTCGACGGGCCGCATCATGCCCGACCGCACTTGGAGCGATGGACTGCATCAAGCGGTCCTCGCCAAGGAAGGCCAGCGGATCACCCCCGATACAACGTCATTGGCGCGCATCACGCGCCAAAGATTCCTGCGACTGTATCGCACGCTCGGCGGGATGACCGGCACCGCGACCGGGGGCGAGAGCGAGTTCCAATCGATCTACCATGTCGAGATCCAGCCCATCCCGCTGCGACTGCCGTCTCAGCGAAAGTTGCTCACGACCCGCTTCTTCGCCACCGCCCAGGCCAAGTGGGAGGCCATCGCTCAAGAAGTCGCGACTCGCCACTCGACCGGGCAACCGATCCTCATCGGAACGCGCTCAATCGCGAACAGCGAGCGCTTGGCGGCTTTATTGCGAGAGCGAAACCTGCCGTTGGAACTGCTCAACGGGCGGCAAGACAAAGACGAAGCCGACATCGTCTCCGCCGCCGGTCAGCTCCACGCCATCACCATCGCCACCAACATGGCCGGACGCGGGACCGACATCCAGCCCGTCCCCGAAGCTCTCGCGGTCGGCGGCCTGCACGTCATCTGCTCCGAACCCTACGACTCGCATCGCGTCGACCGCCAGTTGATCGGGCGGGGAGCGCGGCAGGGCCAACCGGGATCCGCCCAACTCTTCACTTCCGCGGAAGACGCCCTGCTGATCGAACACGGACCAGCTCTGGCCTCGCGAATGATCAAGTGGGCCGGACCGGACCTCGAATGCCGCACGGACCTGACTCCGGCCTTGAGGCAACTCCAGGCCGACACCGAACGCCAAGACTCACGTTTGCGAACGACCTTGCTGGACCATGACCTGCAGCGAGACACCATCCTCGCCACATTCCTCGGAGAGAGCACATGACCCAAACCCCGAATCGATTGAGTGTCTGCGCGGCACTGGCGACATGCTTGTGGGCGGGATCAGCTTCGGCGGCTGAGATTGAAGGCTTCACCGAGCCGTTCCGCGATCTCGATGTCGCCTCGACCGATATCGGCATCGTGGCCCTCATCAACGTCAAGGAGGGGGATCGCGTCCAGAAGGACCAGATCCTCGGCACCCTCGACCAGACACTGCTCAACGCCACCCTGGAGATCGCCGACCGCAGCCGTAACGCCAAGGGACGAGTGAACTCGGCCCAGGCCGATGTCCGCTTGCGGACCGAACGCGGCGACAAGCTCAAGCTGCTCCTGGATCGCAAGCACGCCACACAGGAAGAGTTCGACCGCAGCCTCGTCGAGAAAGAAGTCTCCGAAGCCCAACTGCTCGCGGTCCAGGAAGAGCTGCTCGTGCGGGCGCTGGAGTACGACCGGATCAAGGTGCAACTCGAACAGCGCCACGTGCGTTCGCCGATCGATGGCGTCGTGATCAAGCTGCATCGCGATGTCGGCGAGTTCGTGTCGGTCAACGATCCGGTGATCGCCACGGTGGTCCAGCTCGACCCGCTGATCGCGACCTACTCGGTCCCGTCTCTGCTGAGCAAGGAGATCAAGCCCAACGTGGAGGTCAACATGCTGCTCGGTGACGCCCGCCTCCCCGCCAAGGGAGTCGTCGACTACATCGCTCCGGTGATCGATGCCCAAAGCGGGACGATCGTGGTGAAGGTGCGGGTGCCGAATTCGAAGAATGTGTATCGCAGCGGCGAGAAGTGTCTGCTGGTCGTGAACGGCGAACTGCCGAAGACCGAGACCGCGGGCCAGTCGAAACCCGGCTCGACGACCGGTCCCGCTCCTGCCACCAAGTTGCCACTGAAGACCAGCCAACTGGGTGTCGGGAAGGTTCAATGAGTCATTCGTCGCCGGTCACTCCCGTGTCTACGAGTCCACTGCCCGAGGCGGCTGTCGTGCAGCGACGCCCGGACGCGGAGCGGCTGCGGACACTGCATGGCCGGTTCAGTGAAGCGGCGGCGCAGGCCACCAACCGCGCGGACCTCATCACGCGGATCGCTCGCGTTCTGACCGACTCAGTTCGTGCGGACATTCTGGTGGTCGCAAGGCCCGATGCACACGGGGAGGTGGCTCTGGACGGCATCTTGCATCCCATCGCCGGGTTGCCCGAGTGGACCACCAAGAGCTTCCGCGAGTCTGCGCTGGCCGCCTGTCAGGACCGGCAGACACGAACCGGGCGCATTGGCCGACCGCCAACCCAATTGCTGGTCAGCGTGCCGATCCTCACAGCCCGCTCGCCCGAGGTCCTGCTGGCTCTGTTCCTGTCTCCCGCGGCCCCGCCCGATGTGCTGACGACGGTGGTCGAACTCGCGGTCTCCACGATGTCGATGTACGACCTGCGAGCCGGGGCGATCGCTCTGGATCGTGAGGTCGCCGCCACGGCAGCGATCGTCGATCTGGCCGCCCGCGTGCAGTCGGCTGCAAACACAACCGCCGCCGCACAGACGCTGTGCGATGACGCCACCCGCCATGTGGGGGTGCTGCAAATGGCCATCGCGCTGACTCGGCCCGGAGTGCCGGGGTGTCGCCTCACGGCCATCAGTCGTAGCGAGGGCAGCGTCTCCCCCGAGCAGCGCGAGTCGTTTCTCGAAGCGGCTCTAGATGAGTGTCTGCTGCGCGGTGAGGTCGGCATCTGGCCGCCGTCCCCCGGTGCAGCGCGGCATTCGCTGGCCACGCACAAGCAGTTGGCCCTCCGTTGGAACGCCGAGTCGGTCGTCTCGGTCCCACTCCGAACTCACGCGGGGGAGACTGTCGGTGCGTGGGTGGCCATCGCTCGCAGCTCCGATCAAGCCCTCGCGACTGCCGGGTTCATGCAAGCTGCGGCACCGCTCGTGGGGGCGGCGCTGCGGACGTTACAGCGTGGTGAGCGAGGCCGCATGGCCCGCGCGTGGGAGCGGTGGACTCAAGCCATGCGGCAGGGGAAGGGGCGTCTGATCGCACTAGTGATCGTGATGCTCGCCGCCGGGCTGTGTGTCCCGTTGCCTTACACGGTCCGCTGCGGATGTGAGGTCCAGCCGGTCTCCTTGCGATACGTGGCCGCTCCTTTCGACGCACGACTGCTGCAGGCCAATGTGGAACCCGGCGATGAGGTCGCAGCCGGGCAAGTCCTGGCCCACCTCGATGGCGAAGAGATTCGCTGGGAGCTCTCCGGAGCCACCGCAGAGGTCGACCGCGCGGCCAAGGAACGCGACGGGCACTTGGCTGACAAGGAGATCAACGCGGCCCAGGTGTCGCGTCTCGAAATGGCCCGCATGACGGCCAAGGCGACCGTCCTCCGCCAGCGCAGCGAGCAACTCGAAATCCGCAGCCCGGTTGACGGCGTGGTCATCAGCGGCGACCTGCGCAAGACCGTGGGGGCTCCCCTCTCCACCGGTCAGACGCTGTTTGAGATCGCTCCGCTGGCCGAGATGGTCCTGGAGATCGGCATCCCGGAAGAGGACATCGGGCACGTCGCTATCGGGCAGACGATGCAGGCGGTGCTTAACGCCCTGCCCGACCGGACCTGGACCGGCTCAATCGAACGCATCCACCCCCGTTCCGAACTCGTCGATCAGGACTACGTCTTCGTCGCAGAGGTGAAGTTCACCAACGATCACGGCCTCTTGCGTCCCGGCATGAAGGGCCGGGCCAAGGTCCAGACTGCTGCTCATCCGCTGGGTTGGAACCTGTTCCACAAGGCGGTCGATCAAGTGCGGTTCTGGATCGGCTGGTGAGGCGGGGGAGTGGGGGAGTGGGGGAGACATGGAGTGGGAGGCGAGGAGTGGGGGAGGCGTTCACCTCGATCAGCAACCCGATGCGTCAGCGAGGGAAACGCAATCAGCAACCCGATGCGTCAGCGAGGGAGGTGCGGTCAGCAGCCAGTAACTACCTCGCGCCACATCGCTGCATCTCGCCTCGAATATGCTCCCCATCGCTCTCCCATGTGGCGACGCAGGAACTCCCCCTCTCCCTGTCTCCCCCTCTCCCCCTCTCCCTGTCTCACTAACTCTCTCTCATGCAACTCAACCTCAGCACCCGCGAACTCGACCGGACCCGGCTTAAACTCCGGGACGATGTGATCGTCCGCCCGGTGCCGACAGCGGATGGGGTGTCGTACCAACTCGAAGACCCGCAAGCTGTGCGGTTCTATCGCGTCGGTCGGGCCGAGTACGTGTTGATCTCGCTACTCGATGGCCGGACTTCACTTGCCGAAGCGGTCACTGTTTCGTCGCGGACACTGGGCCACGAAGCGTTTTCGGAACAGGAGGCCACGAGTGTCTGCCTGTGGCTCGTCGAGACCGGACTTGCCACTCCCACCGAAGGCTCGTTCGAGGCCGCGACCGGCCAGCCCGCCTCGCTCAGTTCGCTGTTCAACCCGTTCTGGATGAAGCTCCCCCTGCTCCGGCCCGAGCGGCTGCTCGACCTGTTGCTCCCCTGGACGAGATGGTTTTTCAAGGGACCGGCCCTCGTCGCGACACTGGCACTGTGGATTGCGGTGGGAGTGGTACTGACGGGCCATACCAAAGAATTCTGGTCCGATTCGCGGCAGGTTTTTTCGTCCAATAACTGGTTGCTGCTGTCGATCGTGTGGGTGGTGCTTAAGGTGTTGCACGAGTTTGGTCACGGGCTGGCCTGCCGGTATCACCGAGGCCGCGTGACGGAGATGGGCGTGGTCTTCGTGCTGTTCGCCCCGATGGCATATGTCGATGTCACCTCGTCGTGGGGCTTCCGCTCGCGCTGGAAGCGGATGCACGTCGCCGCGGGGGGAATCCTCGTCGAGCTGACGATTGCCGCCCTTGCCGCCCTGTGTTGGACGCAGGCCACGACCCCGTTCTCCCGACACCTGCTGCACAACATCGTGGTGAGTGCCAGCCTGACCACGCTGGTCTTCAACATCAATCCGCTGATGCGGTTCGACGGCTACTTCATTCTGGAAGACCTGCTCGACATCCCAAACCTCGCCAGCACCGCCAGTCGCTGGCTCCAGTCGCGCTACGCCCGGTTCTTCTACGGCGAGCAGCGCCCAGTCCCCGTTCCGTCAGGGCTGACCGGCCATGTCATCCGCAGCTACGCCCTGCTCTCTGCGGTCTGGCGACTCACCGTTTCGGCGTCGCTGCTGGCCGGGGCGGCTGTGATGTTTCGAGGGGCCGGGCTGGCGATTGCGATCGGGGCGATGCTGCTGTGGTACGTGAAGCCGGTGATTGATCTGATCGGGTCGCTGGTCACGCGCTGGAGGCGCGACCAGTGGAGTGCGACCCGCGCGGTGCTGCTGGGTTCGCTGACGGCGGTTCTCGTCGGAACGCTGGTGTTCCTGCTCCCGAGTCCGTTTCAGCGGCACGCGCCGGGGATCGTCGACTTCACCAACCTGGCGGTGGTGCGAGTCTCCTCTGCCGGATTCGTGGACAAAATCCGAGTGACCAACGGAGAGTTCGTGAAAGCGGGCGACGAACTGGTACACCTGCACAACGAGGAACTCGACGCCCGCGTGACCGACCTCGTCCTGGCCATCGAGCAGTCGGAGGCCAAACGCATCGGCCAGGTCAATCGCAAGGAACTGGCCCTCGCCCAGATCGAACTCCGCCACCAGCAAGCCCTCCTCGAGCAGTTGTCCGAAGCCCGGCTGCGGACCGCGGCGCTGACGATCAAGGCCCCCGTCTCGGGAAGAGTTCTGGCCCGCCGACTCGATCAGCAGATCGGCAACTATCTGAAGGAGGGCACCGAACTGCTGGTGATCGGCGATGACACTCGCAAAGAGGTGTTGGCCAGCGTCGACCAACGCGACCTGGAAGCGTTCTCGGTCGCCAATGTCGATTCGGCGGACCTGCGGATTCGCGGCACCGGACCGGTCGCCTCGGCGAGTCTGTCTCTGGAGCCACGGGCCTCGACGCGGCTCCCACACCCCGCCCTGTCGGCAGTGCATGGTGGCGAGGTCGATGTCGTGGCCAGCTCATCCGACTCCGACACCGAGGGCGTGAAACTCAGCGAGCCGCGTTTCCTGTTGCGGGCGAAACTCGACACTGACACGTCTCTCCAGGTCTTCGCCGGTCAACAGGTGACTGCCGCCCCTCTCAGCGGCAGGCGGACAATTGCCCAGCAACTCATGAGTGGCATGCGCGACTGGGCCCGGGCACTGGTCGATCCTCGGTAGAGTCCGATTCAACCAACCCGAGCGGCCAACTCATCGTCGACCATGTAGGCAATGAACCCGATGGTCATCAATCGCTTGAGGTCGGTCAGATCGTCCGACTCCAGTTCGATCCCGGCTGCGAACGAATACTCGGATCGCAGCGTCTCGTTGATCGTGTCGATGGGCTGGTCCTGTGACAGGGTCGCCACGCGGTCCGAGAACGAACGCCCGGCGATCTTGATCCCCCAGCGTTTCTCGATGTGGAAGTTCAGGTCGAGGACATCGATCGATTCCCCTCCCAGGTCGTGATAGAAGTTCGCTTCGGTCGAGGCCATCTCTTCCAGATCAACACTCAAGACATCGACCAGAACTTCACGCACAGCTTGGAGCGTGTCGGGGTTCAGCGGGGCCAGAACTTTCATCAGGATCCCTTTTGATTGGAACTACGGGTTGCAGGTTGCGAGACAGTTCCCGCGACTTGATTCGCCAATTGGTCGTACGGATGCTCAACGAATTGAGCGTAGATGACAGTCACCATCGGGTGCGCGTGGCCCAGTTGCTTCTGCACAAACAGGAGGTTCCCCCCCGTCCGCAAGTAAGCGAGATATCCATAGGTGTGCCGCAGGAGCTGGACGCTGGCCCGGGCCCCGAGTCCGGCCTCAGTCAGAATCCGCACGACGCGGCGATAGAGAGCCGTCCGCTCATAGGGGCGACCCCGCTCGTTGAAGATCAGAGGCTGAGACTGGTCCTTGGGGGAGATCTCCTCGGGGAGCATTTGGGGACGGTGATCGCGGACGTATTGGCGATGCAAGGCGGCCAGCGAATCCGGAATGTAGACGGTCCGGTCCTGGTTCGGAGTGCCGCAGACCTGCACGGTCGAGGTCTTAGTCCCGTTCACCGTGTCGATCACCCGCAGGCGGCAGAACTCCGTATTTCGCAGCCCGGAATAGAGCAGCGTCTCGACGATCACCCGATCGGTGGCCGCTTGTCCCAACGTGTCGTCGTGGGCGTCGGCCTCCTTCTGTTTCAGGAAGGAGAGCAGTCCCGTGACCTCTTCTTCGGACAGGAAGCTCTCGCGTGTCAGTTCCCACTCGTTCATGAAGTCCCCTTTCTGATTTGATGTGTTGCACGGACTGTATTGCAACACATATGATCTGTAAAGGGACTTTTAAGGGCGAGAAAAACATCGTTGGCTTGTGATTTCAGTCTGCAAGTCGACACTGTAGGTCTGATGTGCAGGTTCCCGCCTCCAGCACCCACTGAACTGTGATCAACTCCCTGTGATTCAGGCGAACTCAATGGAACAATCCTCCATGAATATTTGTATCAAAAGCTATCTCACGGCAAGCGCTCTCTTGGAGAGCGAGCCGAATCAGTGGAATGTCCTTGTCATTCTTGATTCAGGCTGGATTGTCACGAACTTCTTGTTGAGTCATTCTCGTTCCTATCTGGCGTTGCGATTCGACGATATTGATCAACCCCGCTCGAATAAACTTCTTCCCTCAACGACTCAGATTCAACAGGGGCTCGATTTTTCCATCGGCAAAGACAACTTGATCGTCTGTTGTCGCGCTGGACAAAGTCGCAGCGCCGCCTTGGCTTATGTGATTGCATGTCGGGAACGAGGAGCTTCCACAGCGCTCCAGCTACTGGACCCGACTAGGCATTCCCCAAATCGTTTGGTGGTTACAATCGGTGATATGCTCTTGGAATTCAGTGATGCTTTTGATCAATTTCACGACTGGAGAACTCGTCATTCGCAGTTCCGTCTATCCGACTACTCCGCTGAGTTGGAGTCTGAAATTGACGAGTTGGAATCCCAAGGGGCTTCAAACAAGATTTGCGTAGCGATCGATTCTTCCCGATTTGCGTGACCGCCCTCATCCCTTATCATCCGCTCTGACCAATTACCCTCAAAGGACTCCCCCACATGCCCGCTGCCCCGACTCATGCTCAACTTGTCGTCCTTGGCGGCGGGCCCGGTGGGTATCCGGCGGCTTTTGAAGCCGCCGATCATGGGATGCAGGTGGTCCTTGTCGACCAGGACGCACAGCCGGGTGGGGTCTGTCTCAATCGCGGGTGCATCCCGTCGAAGGCGCTGCTGCATGTCGCCAAGCTGATTCAAGAGGCCCGCGAGTCGGCGCACTGGGGCGTGACGTTTGCTGAACCGACGATCGACCTCGACAAGCTGCGGTCGTTCAAGAACGGCGTCGTCACCCAGTTGACCGGCGGGATTCGCCAGCTGTGCAAGGCGCGGGGCGTGAATCTCATTCAGGCTCGCGGGACGTTCGTGAACTCCTCCACGCTGCAACTCACCGCAGCTGACGGGACGCAGAGCCAATTGACGTTCGACAAGTGCATCGTGGCCGTAGGGTCGCGGCCCGCGATGCCGCCGGTGTTCAACATTGGCGACCCGCGTGTGATGGACTCGACTGGGGCGCTGGAGCTGAAGGACATTCCGGGGAAGCTGCTGGTGATCGGCGGGGGGTATATCGGCCTCGAAATGGGGTCGGTGTATGCGGCCCTGGGGTCGAAGGTGACGGTGGTCGAGGCCCTGCCGACCATTCTCGCCGCAGCCGACCGCGACCTCGTGAACCCGCTGCAGAAGCGGCTGACCGGGCTGTTCGCGGCGATCCATGTGAATACGAAGGTCATGAGCCTCAAGGCCACCCCGGAAGGGATCGTCGCCGAACTCAGCGGCGAGGGAGTGACCTCTCCTCAAGTCTTCGACCGCGTCCTCGTCTCGGTCGGTCGCGCTCCGAACGGAAAGGGGGTCGGTCTGGAAAATACCAAGGCGGTCGTCACCGATCGCGGCTACATTGAGGTCGACCGCAACATGCGGACTGCCGACCCGAAGATCATGGCGATCGGCGATGTGGCGGGGGAGCCGATGCTGGCTCACAAGGCGACACGCGAGGCCAAGGTCGCCGTCGAAACGCTGCTCGGCCACCCTGCCCTGTTCGACAACGTGGCGATCCCGGCTGTGGTCTTCACCGATCCAGAGATCGCCTGGTGCGGGATCACCGAAGCCGAGGCCAAGGCCGCCGGACGCGAGGTGATCGTGACGCGATTCCCGTGGGCGGCCAGCGGACGCGCCCAGACAATTGGCCGCACCGAGGGGCTGACCAAGATGATCCTGGAGCCGAAGACCGAACGCATCCTGGGCGTCGGCATCGTCGGCCCCGGAGCTGGGGAATTGATCGCCGAAGGGGTCCTCGCCGTTGAGACAGCCGCCGTGGCCCGCGACCTCGCCGAGAGCATCCACGCCCACCCGACATTGTCCGAGACACTGATGGAAGCGGCTGAGGCGTCGTTCTCGCAAGCGACGCACATGTACCGCCCGAAGCGGAAGTAGTCCGAGTACAGCGGACTTCGGGCTTCAGGCTGGCTCGGCGGATGAGGAACTGGCGGAAGCCTGGACTCCCACGAGGGGGAAACCGACGGCCGAACCTCAGCGTGCGGAGCGGCGTCATCCCCCCTGCCTCGACGACGTACTCCGATCCCGCCGAGCCAGCTCCGCCGGATAGCGCCGATCCGCACGGCGGACTGACATCCAGCTGCTCGTTGCCGCTCAGACGTAGAGGGGCGGGCGAATGCTACTCCGGAATCTCCACGGGATTGCCATCGTTATAGAGGATCAGATTCCCGAGGGTGGCGGCGTCGATCGTCTTGGGCAACGAGCGAACCGAACCATCCATGAACAAGACCTCGAAGCGGTCGGCGATCTTCCCGAGAGCGGCGATGGGGTTCGCCTTGTCGAAGGTCAATCCACCGGGCTTGGTCCAGATGTCGGCGGTGTCATCGCCCGCCTTCACGTACATGATGGTGTTGGATGTCCCGTCGGTGATGTCTTGCATTTTGATCGGTGTTTCGCCGAACGGGGTGCCTTCCCCGACGAAGACATGAATTGAGGTCTTCCCCTCGGCATTGGTCCCGTAGACCTTCGGCATCCGAGGAATCAGGGCCTTGTTGTGCTCGCTGTCCCACGGCTCGTCCATGTGGAACTCGCGGTAGAGTTCGGACTCATCGAGATACGGGAGGATGTGGACCCGCCAGCTCAGTCCGATGGCCTCAGTGCCCCCTCGATCATTGGCAGGGAAGTGCGTGTATGAGTCGTGGAAGTTGTGCATGGCCAACGCGATTTGCTGTAGATTGTTCCGGGCTGCCGCTTCTCCCTTCTTCTTCACCGCGTCTAGGATCGCCGGGCGGGCTAGTGTGGGCAGGTCTTCCAGCCCCGCCGGTCGGGCCACGACCAGCGACAGCAAATCTCCCGTTTGTGTCAACTTCGTGCCGTTGAGTATCTTCTCACCCAGCGGCAGGAACGGACTGGCCTCAGCCGGTAGGCCCGGTCCATTTTTGGCCGCCTTGGCATTGGTAATCCCATCCATCAGCAGCGGATTCAGCGTCGCGTACAACTGCTTCGCCCCCGCTTCGTTGGTGGCCACGAGATTCACCTGCAACAGGTTGCCACCATTGATGTCAGCCGCGAGTGTGAGGAAGCGGCACTTCAAGAGCGGGGCGGCGAAGAGCATCACCGGGAAGGGGAGTTCCAACTGTCCCGACTTGGACATCGCATCCACGGGAGCCAGATCGACCGCGACGGCGAAGTCGCGATCCAGAAGTGTTTGCAGTTGAGCCGAGAGCGGGAACGCCTCCGGGGAGCCTTTGCGGTCGATGGTCGCCTTCACGACCGCCTCCGGGCCAAACAGGACCGTCTGGGGATTGAGGACGCACAGCCAAACCGTGTTGCCTTCACCCTTCTGGTACAGAGTCAGCCCACCATGCTCCGAGCGATTGAGTTGGGCCCCCTTCAACATGCTCTGACGAAACTCGTCCTTCTGCTTGTTCATCTCTGCCAGAACATCTTTGTCGACGCCCTCTACGCTCGTCGGGCGGGCGTCATACATCTGGTCCACAATGTTGTCCACACGAGCTTTTTCCTTGGCAACCCGCGCTTCAATCCACGCAGCCCCATCGATCGGAGTCAGCAATCGGATGAGAATGGCCGGGGTGGGGGGTGCGACAGTCGAATCCTTGGGCCGGGCAAGTTCTTCCGCAACCGCAGTTGCGGGCTCATCGGCACGCGGCTTCTGGATCTGCTCTGGGGTGGTCGTCTTTTCGGAAGTGGGATCGGCAGGCGGCGGTTCGGTACCGGGGACTTTCGGCGGACCATCAGGCGATTCGGGCGTTTCTGGTGCTTCCACCGGCGGTGGCCCAAAGTGGGGCGCTGGCTCTGATTTCGGGGTCACAGCGGCAAGAGTCTTTGCAGACATCGAAACGACCACATACTCCACCTGCCGGGGGTCGATCCCGAGCAAATCCTCCATCTTCTTCAGTTCGTCTGCCACCTTGACGGACGGGTCAGCGGCTTCGAATTCCTGGATCAGCCCCGTCACGATCGGGTTGTTCAAGGCCCGCGAAGGACGCGCGATGACCAGGGCCACATCGCCCGGCGTGTGGTGAATGAACGGCGAGACCTCCACAGCCGGAGCGGGCGGTTTTGGTGTTTCACCGGCGGTCGAAGCCGCCCCACTCGGAGCGGGGCCCGTGGTCGCTCCCGGAGCAGGAGCCGTCCCGGCTTTGTCGCCGCCGCTGCAACCAATGATTCCCAGCAGAAGGCTGGCCAGCAACATCCCAGCAAATGGCCTGATCATGGAATTACTTTCGATGTCGTCCGAAGCGGAACAGGAGAGGGGCTGAACGGGAGGGCAGTCTACCCCAGAGAGAGGGACTGTCAATCTGCCGTGCCGCTGGCGGTCCATTTGTCCGATCAGGCGAGCCAGATGGCGTCACGGCCTCCGGACCGCGTGTGCTGATCGAACTCCGTAACCGCGAAGACTTCGTTGCGAAACTGCCTCTACGGATTGATGCGAATCGCATCGGGAGGCGATGGCGATTGCGAGTGAAGGACCACGATCGCTCGTTGGCGGTTGCGGTATCCATTGGAATTAGAGGAGTTCCCGTACTGCAGGGCATCGTTGTTCAAGGGACCGTTCGCGAGCGGTTTCTGTCCAGTGCGGAAGATCGACTCGGCGGTCTCGGTCTTTTGGCCGCGCTGTGTGAAGGGTTGTTTGTCGAGAGACTGTCCTTGCTCCCGCTTGCTGGAATATTGGCTTCGACCGGCATTGCCTTGATCGGCGTTGGAGAGCCCCTGGATTTGGCGATGTTTGATTTCGGTATACAACTGGTCTCCGTTTTCGACGACGAGTGAGTTGCCGTTGACGATCTGGCTGAGCTTTGACTTGTCACGGGGAGCATCGGACATGGCCTTGGAGACTCGGGGTTTCGAGTCACCCCTTCCGCTCATCGGCCCCCCTGACTGGGCTGCATAATTCGGTGAGCCGTTTTTCGCAGCGCTCCCTTCCGACACACCATCCTCGGGATGAGTTCCCACACGCCGGTTCGCTGCCGAACCCGCCGCTGCGGAAGGTTTGGCAGGGCCTGATACATTAGGGGTCGCTGGGGCACCAGGGGCGGGCGTCTCTGCGGTGGGCTGCGGTGGAGCGTTCTGTGACGCGATCAGGGCTGCGTCCGCTTCATAGCCCAGAGGCTCGACATTCAGGGCGACGACCTCCTTCAATTTCTGGCATTCGAAGAGAGCCGTATTGAGCGAGGCCGATTCGGCGTCGACGAGATAGACCTTGATGTCCGAGTCGGAGGTCTTCTTGGCGCGTGGGTGGCTGGCACCTGCTGTTTCTTTCTCCGTGATTGGGATCAAGGGGACGATGCCATGTTCCTGGAGCAGGATCTCGACATTGTTCGCGGTCCGGCGGACATCGACCACGGTGTAGTCGGCGATCATCGGCACGTCACCGCCCTCGACGAGACGGCTGACGATGTCGCCGGGCTGCAGGTTGCGTCGCCGCTCCAGGCTGGCCAGTAACTCGCTGGGTCCGGTGCCGTCGCTGTTCGCACTGTTCCCGCCCCCGCCGAATCCTCCCGCGATTGTCCCGGAATGACCTGCCTCATCCGCTGGAGAGATCGAGACCGTCACCGGGGAATCGTGCGTGGCAATTGTTTCCCCCGCGAGGGTCTTGTGCAGTGCTGGGGCAGTCGCCTGGGGTTCCATGGGATTCCCCCATTCAGCGCTCATCCGGTCGGACAATTCATGGTTCGCGACCAGGCCAGCCTGGTCAGCATGAGGCAGCAACGGCCACATCGACGCTATCAGCAATGTCAGCGCACTGACCGTCAGCAGAAGCGGCATCAAGCGCCGCCGCAGGGACAAACCGGGAGCGACGAGACTGCGTGGTGAAGCCGGACTGCGTGATGAGGCCGGGCGAGCGACGGCGATCCGCTGCATGACGCGCGATCGCAGGTCGACCTCGGGCAGGTCATCTGCCAGATCGCTCAGCCGCTGGCTCAACCCGGCCAGCACGCTCAACTCCGCCCGCAAGTCGGGCCGCTCGATGACCAGACGTTCGACATCCGCCCGTTCCACGGCGGAGAGTTCTCCGTCGTAAAACGCCGAAAGTCGTTCGTCGGGACCGTGGAGGTTCATGGGGTCGAGGGTCGAGGGTTGAGGGTCGAGAGTAGCTGCGTTCGCCAGAACGCGGGCTTCCGAAACCAGCGTGGAACACCGGAGGAGACTTCGGAAGTCACTTGGCACCCGAAGCCCGAAGCCTCATCGCTCCACAGCCTTCATCGTTCGGTCAAGTTTAGCCCGCAATTCCTGTCTGGCTCGGTGGATTCGGCTGCGGACGGTGCCGATCGGGCTGTCGGTGAGTTGGGCGATCTCCTCGTAGGGCAGCCCTTCGATCTCCTTGAGAATCAGGGCCGTCCGGTAGTCCTCCCCCAACTCGTCGAGGGCCTGCCGCAGCTGTTGTCGGTCTTCAGAGGATTGCAATGCCTGGGAGGGGTCAGAGGAGGGACTCAGGTCGTGAGGTTCGGCACCGTTTTGCTCGCGCATTGCATCCAGGGACGCCCCGGCCCGCACCCGCTGTTTCCGGCGAAGTGTGGCCGCTGCGTTCCAGGCGATGCGGAACAGCCAGGAGTAAAACGCGGACTCACCGCGAAATGACTCCAGCTTCAGAAACGCTTGCAGGAACGCATCTTGCGACACGTCGAGTGCATCGTGCCCATTGCCCAGAAGCGTCCCCAGCGTCCGCACCAGCCGACGCTGGTACTTCGTGACAAGATCACCAAACGCTTCCGGATGACCGGAGCGGCAACGCTCGATCAGGAGTTGGTCGTCGGTAATCAAGGGGGAGGCATCCGCCTACTGGGACGGGTCACAGGCCGAATGAGTTCCCGAATTCCGGGAGAATCGCTGTGAATGACAGTATGACAGCCGGGGATCGGCTGTCGAGAGTCGAGGGTCGAGGGTCGAGGGTCGAGGGTCGAGGGTCGAGGGTCGGGAGTCAGCCCGAAGCCCACTCTTTCTTTTTTTCACACAATATCAGGTGCAAGTCGGGTGGGCCTTGGCTATAGTCCCTGAAGTTGTGGATCACTTCTCACGGAGAGGGCGGCGAGTTCTTGATTGGCGACAGAGTCACCCGACCCTGCCACCCGACAGTTCAGAAAAACCCAGGAACTGATGGTGTACCGGTTTGCGTCAACTATTGACCGTATTCCGCAAAACTTCGCCTCCCTCCACATGGCAGTGATCTCATTTTCTTGATGGGCCCCACAGGTAGATTCGAATGCAGTTTGAACTGAATCGTTTGCTCTCAAAGCTGACAGAAAAGTTGGTCCGTGACTCTCAGGAGGACATGGAACTCAAGTCGGAATTGCGGGCGCTGGCCGCTTGCCTTCTCGAAGTGACCAAGGGAGGGCCGCCGATTCGCGGGACCTCCATCACCCGTTCCGAGTCTCGGGAATCTGAAGTCGCCCCGCCTCCGCCGCGTCCACGCGAGTTCACCCGCGATGATTCGGATGTCCCGTCGACCGGGGGACGCACCCCCGGACGAAGCGGATCGATGCCGATCACGGACGAAGATCTGCCCATGATCGAAACGCGGTGCCGCCTCAAGCGCGAGTCGCTGCTGTGGTCGATCGATCGCCAGGGGCTCCTGGCCAAGCGGGCCGACTACCAGACCGAAATCTCGCCCGTCGATCGCGAACTCATCCGCCGGGCCAAGGAATTGCCCGACTGCTATCTGTGGA
Source organism: Planctomycetota bacterium (assembly GCA_043734065.1). Classification (GTDB taxonomy): domain Bacteria; phylum Planctomycetota; class Planctomycetia; order Planctomycetales; family Planctomycetaceae; genus TH-plancto1. Next base: position 7,464 of record JAYTFV010000227.1, on the reverse strand, counting down.
TGCTGTCGTCCCAGTGGCGTCCGCCAGAGAATACGCGGCTGCTGGAAGACCTCGCCGAGTGCTTCGAGAACATGGCCACAGCCACCTCGCTCGCGCGTCGCCTGCTGGCCGACGAAGGCCGCGACCGGATCGTCTTCGAGCAGGCCCTGGACCTCCTCGCCGAAGCGCAGTCCGCCGTCCGCATGGGTGTCTCACAGGTCAACGATTACTGGGATTTCGATCAGAACGCTGTCTTCCGCTGGTTGCGCGGCGTGGCCGCTCGCGAGCACATCCTCATCAAGCGGCACATGCGGCTGGACGACCCAGCCGACCCGTCGCGCTGGGCCGATTTGCAGTCCCGCATTGGCGGACTGGAGTCCGAGAGTCTCAACAGTGAGGAACGGAACCAGGAGCGGGCTCGCCTGTTTATCAAGCTGCACGGACACATCACCGAGATCAAGAATCTCGAAAACGAAGACGAGGGAGACGAGCAGTGGCGGGAAGTCGCCGAGAGCGTGGAAAGCCTGCTCAAGCTCGGTGTCTCTCCGACCAGTCGCGAGTTGTACAACCTCTTTGAAGGGGTACTCGACGCCGCTCCGATCATTGAGGACCACCCGGGCTTCGAGCGCGTTCTGGAAGAGATCGAACGCCGCTCCGATGCCGGTGGCTTCACCGAGGAAGAGGCCGCGGGCGCTGGTTCTGACTCCCAGGAAGCAGACGCGAAGGACGCTGCGGACGACGACCTCGACGATGATCTCTCATCCGATGACGACGACGATGATGATGACGACGACGACGATGAGTCCGAAGCCGAGGTCACTCCTCCGGCTCGCACCACTCGCCGCGCAGCCGCTGCGACCAGCACGTCCACTCGTCGCCGCGCTGCCGTGGTCGAGTCCGAACCGGAAGCCGACGACGACGACGATGCCGACTTCGGTGACGCCGATGACGAAGCCGTTGCGGATGATGCCGCGTGGCCCGAGCCGGATGTCCTGGAAGTGCGCAAGCTGCTCAAGGGACGCCAGGTCGTCTTCGCGGGAGGTGAACGCCGGGCCGATGTCGCCGAAGCTCTGATCGAGGGCTTCGGGCTGAAGGAGCTAACCTGGGTCGCCATGCGGGATGACGAGTCGCTTGACCGCCTGGAAGAGGAGTTGGACGAAACCGATCCCGCCCTCGTTCTGGTCGGCGTGCGGGGCGTCAGTGTTCCGATCAAGAGCGTGCAGAGGCTGTGTACCATCGCCGAGAAGCCGATGGTCAAACTGCCGACCGGCTACAGCCCGGCTCACGTGGCCTCGCAGATCCTGTCGCAAGCCGGTGACGAACTGCGGGACGAGTAGTCGCGGATCCGCCCGTTTAGCCGCGACGCGAAGTCTTCGAAGCCGAGCGGTCGGCATGCGGAAGGCTTCCGAAGTCTCCAAAGACTTCGGAAGTCTGCGGGGAACAGACACGATCACAGCCGGGACAACTTGTCCCGGCTGTGTTTTTTGAACAAGGCGTTCGCCGTCGGACTGAGCTGACGTGCCGAGTTCCAGCGTGGGAATCCAAGCTTTCGCATGCTCCCGGAGGACGCCTCCATGCCGCAGATCGAACTCCTGGGTCTTGCCCGTCGTTATGCGGGCGCGGAGAGTATTCACAGCGCGGGAACGACTCTGGACGAAGTGCTGCGCGACCTCGGGACACAGTGCCCCCCGTTCGCTGCCCGCTGCCCCCTCGGTGAACTGCTGCCCCCCGGACTGATCATCTGCGTCAACGAACGCCGCTTTACAACCGATCTCTCCGAGACGATCCACCCCACCGACCGCGTGCTGATCCTCTCCGCCGATGTCGGAGGATAGCCGACAGACGGGATGACGCAGGCCCTGCGGGGAGTGTCTGCGTGTCTATGGAGGGCGGAGGAGGTTCGCGCCGTCCGCAAGGCGGGCAAGCGGCTTTGGAGGGGGATTCTTCTAGTCGATCCCTCATGCGATCGGCCAGAAAGATGTTCCCCGTAAGACGGCCTTTCCAGGCCGTCTCCTGGCGAGAAACGCACAGGACGGCCTGGAAAGGCCGTCCTACCCAATCAGCATCCCAGTGGGTTGCAACCCCGGGGGCCAGTGGCGATAAGATTCCCGCGACACTGACCACTCCCTCTGACGCTGATTTCTCCCATGCCGTTCCCACCCGTTGCTGACCAGCTCGCCCTCATTCGTCGCGGGGTTGAGAAGATTGTTCCCGAGGCCGAACTCGCCTCGATGCTCCAGAAAAGCCGCGACACCGGCGTGCCGCTGCGGATCAAGTACGGGATCGACCCGACCGGGATCGATTTGCACCTGGGGCATACGGTGCCAATGCGGAAGCTGCGGCAGTTCCAGGAACTCGGGCACCAGGCTGTCATCATCATCGGGAACTATACAGCGCTGGTCGGTGACCCGAGCGGACGCGATCAGACGCGAGCCCGGCTGACAGCCGAGATGGTCGAGACGAACTCGAAGACCTATCTGGAGCAAGTCGGCAAGGTGATCGACCTCACCCATGCCGAGGTCCATCGCAATGGCGACTGGTTCGGCCCGATGTCGTTCGCCGAGATTCTCGAACTCACCAGCAAGGTGACGGTCGCCCAGATGCTGACCCGCGACGACTTCTCGAAACGCTTCGCCGCCGAGACGCCGATCTACCTGCACGAGTGCCTGTACCCGATCATGCAGGCGTGGGACTCGGTGAAGATCCGGTCCGACATCGAACTGGGCGGGACGGAGCAGCTGTATAGCTTCATGCTGGCCCGCGACCTGCAACGAGACCAGGGCCTGTCGCAGCAGATCGGCGTGATGTCGCCGATTCTGGTGGGGCTGGATGGCGTGCGCCGGATGGGGAAGAGTCTGGGCAACTACATCGGGATCTCGGAACCCGCGTACGACATGATGAAGAAGTTCATGCAGGTGCCGGATGCCTGCCTGAAGATGTACTTCGAGTTGCTCACGAGTCTTTCGATTCCCGAGGTCGAACAACTCCTCGCCGGTCACCCCAAGGCAGCCAAGATCGCCCTCGCGAAAGCAATCATCGGCGAGTACCACACTGCTGATATGGCCATCGAAGCTGCCGATCGCTGGCAGCGGGAGATCAGCGAAGGGGCCTTGCCATCGGACATACCGGTGGTGCGGATCTCAGCCGCCTCACTCACGAATGGGAAACTCCCCGCGTCGATTCTGCTCAAACAACTCGGGCTATGTCCCTCCTCGACCGAAGCCCGGCGTCAGATCGACCAAGGCTCCGCCGCCCTCACCGAAGCCCGCATCAAGATCGAGAAGTACGATCAACTGATCGACGTGACCGAGGGACTGCTGGTGTGGGTCGGCAAGAAGAAGTTCTGCCGGATCGGGCTGACGGCGTAATGACTCCGGCTTGACTGGTCATCACGGGAGGATACAATGCTTTCGTGGGCAGTTCGATTTCGATGCTGTCTCTCATGGCTTGGGTGTGCTTCTGCACAATGGGGTTAACCCCCCTCCCGGGCCTCCATTTTTAGGGCTACCATCTTTTGTAATTCGATGGAATTAAAATGTTCTTGCTCTATCTCGATGCTTCAGTCACAGCAGACATCCGTGACGTGAACTCCAAGCACTATGTGTTGGCCGGGGTGTGCTTGCCGGACCGAAACTGGTTTGCGATTGACAGGGTGGCCCAGACGCTGCATTGAGCATCTGGGTTGAGAAGCAACAAGAGGATTGACAGAGAAGCGTCGGCTGGAAGAATCAAGCTTCTCATATCCCTCATGTTCCTGCGTCATCCAGAGCGATGTCTTGGCCTCCGCCGTAGGTGAGCTTGGCGTCGTTAGCAGCTCACGAGAAATCACATGAATCGAGTTTCCGTCGTTATTGTCGCTGTACTACTGCTGGCGTCGTGTACCAGCGAATCGCCGGAGCCAACGCCACTAATGGCGAAGAATCCAACTGCCAGCTCATCCCCAAATCAATTCCACGCTCACGAAGTCTATGTGCAACTCTATCCTCGCGATGGCTATCTCCATGTGAAAGAGTACAACCTCGGCAGCGTCCTTCCCGCGGATTCGATCCCATCCCAGATTGCACGCCTGAAGGCGAAGATCTCCGCTCTCGAACTCTCAGAATCCGAATACGCCTTTGAAGTGTTCGACGCGAAAGAAGAGTCATTATTTATGGATCGCGGCTTCGTCACTGGTGAATACCACCTCAAGACTGATGAACGGAATCTCAAGCGTCTGATCGCCGATTCATTTGCAAAGGTGCTGCGGAGGCCGGTAACGCTGACCATCAACGACACTGACAGAATCATCGAATTCAACAGTGTGGGTATTCGTGTCGCCGACAACAATTCAACTGGCGTTTACGCGAACAGCGACAACACTCGCACGCGCATGACATTTCGGAATCGGCAGCCGATGTACGAGTCAGTATTCACAATCGACCGCAGCGACAACTTCGTTTCACTTGTCAAGTCGTTCGGCGATAACGTGCATGCAGAGAAAGAACCAAGCAGCTAACAAGGCGCACAGCGGAGTAGCACTGGTTGGCCTGCTTTGATGCCTACCGATGTGCGGGAGTACAAAGGGTTGGCGATGACTGCGATATTGTGCGAGATGGACTGCTGCCGTCCGTTCACAACGTGAATATCAGCGGCAGGGGCCATGCCGCTCGCTCAGGGCCCCTCACCCTGGATCGGTGCATATTCTCGAAGCCCCGCTTCGCCTCGCGTGCCCAACTGCTCCGAGTTGCTCACCCGCAGCGAGCGGGGCGGCGTCAGCCCCCCGTGCCCGAGCGACGTGCTTCGACCACAGCGGGGTCGGTGAACGTGACAGCACCGCACAGCACGGCGGACTTACGTCCAGCCGCTCGCTGTTGATCAATGATGTTTGCCCCCGCTCCCCACGGTCACGTCCTCACCGAAAGTCTTGTCGCCAGTGGGGAGAGGGGGCTGAGGCACGCAACGGACCACAATTCTGATGCAGACACGCCCGCAGCGAAATGAATGCACTTCATCGACGCACCGACTCGGGTGGCGTACGATCCGGGATGCTCGCGATGTTCGCGAGGCCGTTGTTCGACTGCCTTGAGCAGATTCACCCAGGTTGCCGTGCCGATGTCCGAACCTTTGATCTTCATGATGGGCAACTACGAGGCCCGCATCCCCACGGACCGCTGGTACTCCGACAACCACCTGTGGCTCCAGACGGCAGCGGGCGGATTCCGGGTGGGGTTCACGGCGTACTCGGTGCGGATGCTGCAGGACGTGTACTTCCTCGATTGGTCGATCGATCCGTATACTCCGATTCGCAAGAAGCAGGAGATCGGCCAGATCGAAAGCTCCAAGGCGGTCTCTTCGCTGTTCGCCCCGGCGGAGGGAAAAATCCTCGACTTCAACCCGGTGGTCCTCCACGATCCCTCGTCGATCAACACCGACGGCTACGGCACCGGCTGGCTCTACAATTTCGACACCAGTGCCAAGCTCTTGACCGCCGAGGAGTACGTCAAGCTGCTCGACACGAAGTGGGTCGAGACGCAGCGGATCATCAAGGGGCAGATGAACGAGGAGTAAGGGTTGGAGTCCAGCCTTTACACAGCTCAAGAGTGAAACTTGCGAGTAACCTCTCATCCCGGAGGGATGCCAGAAATGCCGCTCGCGGTGGGGCTTCACGCGTTGGTCAACGTCGGGAGATCTCTGCCATCCCTCCGGGATGGGGCGAACTGGGCATCTGCCATCCGGTGGTGTCGCTGGCGCTCGACCACCGGCTAATAGCTGTGACCCCTGCCGGGGTCGGACGAGTCGGCATCCAGTGCGACGGGCGATTCGCGGAATGCACAATTCTCAGTCTTAGGCGGTATAAAGCCCATGCAAAAGGGACTTTTGTTGGACACGTCATTATTGCTGTTGAATCTTATCAATCATGTGGGGCAGTCTCTTGAACTTCGGCATCTCGCGGAGGTAGGCCAAGTCGGCATCGCTCGCCAGGAGTGCCTGATCCGCAAACCCTTTTTGAATCGAGGCCTGCAGAAAGAGGATGGCCCGCTTCTGATAAGCCTCCAACTTCTGTTTCCGCTCGGGAGTGTCCGCAGTCTTCAGGAGCTGTTCGACGATCCGTCCGTAGACGCACCCGACATTGTAGAGATAGATCTGTTGATCCACATTCTTGGACAACAACAGTGGTGTATCGACCATGGCGATCGCCTCATCGCAGCGACCCTCCAGGGCCACGCAGATCGCGATCCCCGTCAAGGGGTTGTGATCGTCGGGAAGCAGCTTCCGTGCCTTCTCGAAGTGAACCTTGGCCTCGGCACCCTTCGACATCCGCAGCTGGGTATAACCCAGGGCGTTATCAACCCGGCCCGACTCGGGATCGATCTCCTGAGCGATGTTCAGCAACTGGAGGGCCCCTTCGAAATCGTTCTCCTGGGTCTTCTGGTTCGCCGCTTGCAGCCAGGGCTTGACCGGCGAGTTGTACTCCCGGTACGCTAGGCCGGTGGTGGCGAGTCTCTGCAGGAGGGGATTCTCGCTCGCTCGCAGCATTTCCAAGGCTTTCATGGCGACCGGGCGATTCATGATTCCCAGGCAGCGGGCCAGCTCCTGACCGCGGGCCAGATTGACTTTGGGCTGGGTACAGGCGTTGATCGCCTTGACCAGTGAGGCGACGGACTCCGCATCACCCTGCTCGACCAGGATCGACTGACACAATTGACTGTATTCCTCGTCTTCATCAAGCAATCCCTCGGTGGCCAGTTTGAGATATTCACGATGCCGGGCCCGCCACAGGACTCGCAGGAGGTAAGACCGATATTCCTGGGGAAGCTTGGTCAAGCGCTGCACCAACTGATCCAGGACCGCTGTCCCGCCGATCTCGACCGTGGCCGTGATCAGCTCGCCACTGTTTTTCGGGTCAGCGTCAATCCATTTCAAGAGCTGCGGCAGGACTGACGGATCGCGGATTTCGCGGAGCGCAGTGAGCGTTTGGGAATCCTTCATCCCCAGATTCACCCGTTGCAACGCCTCCCGCACGAACAGGGGTTGCTCTTCCGCTGAATGGCGAGCGACCATCGCCTGGAACGCCATCTCGCGGATCGGGAGGTGCTTGTCGGCGAATGCGTCCTGCAACAGGGTGAGCCGATCTTCGATCCCCATGCGAAGCAGATGCGCCAGCGCTGAGAGTCGGATGTCTGGCTCGGGACTCTGAAAGGCTTGCTTCAGGAAGTGCAGCCAGCGCTCATCGGTTTCGACCCCCACGGTGTGCAGGATCACCGGCAGCCCAATGTGCTTCTGAATCGCGGCATCACTGGCGAGCTGGATGGCGAGTTCGCGGGCCGGGGTCTGCTGCGAGGCGTTCAAGGACTGCAGAGCCAGCGCGGCCTCCTGGGGAGTTCCTTGACGCACGATCTCCGCCAAGGCTGCAATCGCGTGCGGAGTCACCGCAGATCGCAGCGAATGGATGGCCGCCTGTTTGATTTCCGGGTCGGTGGACTTCAAACAAGCCACGACGGTGTC
>JAYTFV010000226.1:0-3150 GCA_043734065.1 Planctomycetota bacterium | reverse complement strand
CGCGACGAGTTCTTCGGTTGTTCGGATCGGCTCGATCGCGAATACCGGCATAGCAAGCGACCAGAAAAACAGGCCCACTGTCGGAGCAAGTAACATTCTCATGGATGAGTCCACCCGAGCGAGGAGTTTTTCCGCCGAACAGGGATTCGACCGCAGAAGTGCGGTAGAACATTACCGCACTTTCGTGGCGTCGCACGGACCTGTCAACCTTGATGAGTCAATCTGTGCAACGACTTGCGCCCGTACACCGGAAAGTGTCCCGTACTATGCCGCACTCGGCCCCATGCTAGGCCGCGCAAGCGAGGCACCAACGCAAAAACGCGGGGGAGTTGTGGGCCAACGGCTCCCCCGCGTCTTGTCGCCCGTTGGGCGTTGAGATCACGCTATCCGCAGGCGGGTGGGATTTCCAGTGAAACCCGCCCGGCAGGCGGAAGTCGGATTAGGGCGACTTGTCGGCGGAGTTCAGAGTGAACTGCCCCCGGTCGACCTTCACAAACCGGGCCTCGGCCCCCTTCTTCTGCATCTCGCGGAGGATCGCACTGTAGAGAGTCTGCGCGGGGGTCGCTCCGCCGGGGCTGGTCCAGTAGCTCTTCGTGGCCATCGCTTCGATCATCGCCTTGGTCGTCATCGGCGTTCCGGCTTCGCCGAGCACCTTGACTGCCGCGTCGAGCTGGCTGAGCTTGCCATCGGCCCTTGGAGGCTTCGGTGGCTTAGTTGGTGCTGCGGCCTTCGCGGGTGCTGAGGGCTTAGCAGTCTTCGCAGCGGCCTTCGCGGCGGGAGCCTTCTTCGTGGTCTTCGGGTTGGTCTTCTTGGTTGGCATCGTGGTGTCCCTTTCAATCAGGGGTTCGAAGGAAAGGACCTCGACCACAACGGTCGGGGCCCAGGAGGTGTCGTGATTGCGGCTGGCTTGGAAGGTTCGAGTCGATCCATCGGGGGCGGTGAACTCGACCACCTGTTGCGGTTGGTCGATCCGGACTCGCGCCCGACATTCGTTGACCATCAACAGCGTGCCGGTGATGTCGAGGTCGGGTTGGCGGAACCGCGTTCCCGGCGGGAGTTGGTTCAGGGGGCGCTTCATCGCGGCGTTCCTTAGCAGGGGAACCCGAGCTTCGCGGACTCGTCTTCGCTGACCACACCCATCGCGAACGCGGCATACACCGCGTACTGGAGGGCGTCGTGCATCTGCTCCGCGTCACCCCAGTCGACCTTCGGTTGCTGTGGGATTTCCGTCGCAGCGGCCTGCATCCGCGTGAGTAGGGCGGACAAGGCTTTGGCATGTTTCTCGGTGGTCAGGCGGGCGTTCATGGTTCGGTCTCGCATTGTGGTTTCAAAGGTCGCATCGCTGTCGCGACACGACATGAGTTACCTCAATGTCGAAACAACATCCACTCGACTGCGAGCCGTTTTCGCAGGATTTCAGCATGTTTGTCTCATTCAATACGAAGGCCGCAAAAATACGAACTCACACTCATCGTCCTTGCTATCGAAGATTTGGAGCTTCTCGAAACACACCAAGACATGACGATCATCGTTCTACCACCGCATCGGCGGTCAACCGCTTCAGTACTGAGTCGGCAGAAGGCACGTTCGGTTGCGACGTTCGATTATACTTATCAGTCTTCAGATCAGAGCGAGGGCAGATTCTCAAGAGATCGAGACGACCATGAACCACCGCGACACCATTCCCTATGCGGAGATCGCAGAAAATGTCCCGAGTGATGAAGCCGAAGATATTTGCCGCGTGGTCCAGGCTCTGAAAGCACTGCTCCAGCGCAACCACGACAAGACCGGGCACTTTTACGGCGACGTTCATGTCAAAATCCACGGTTGCGCCGAGGCAGAGTTTCGAGTGCTCCCGAACCTGCCACCGGAATTGGCCCAAGGCCTGTTCAAAAACGAACGCACGTTCTCGGCCGTGGTTCGGTTCTCCAATTCCGCCAGCCAGCCGCAGCCGGACTTGATTCCAGATGGTCGCGGACTGGCGATCAAGGTGTTTGAGGTCGATGGTGAACGACCGGACTCGGATGAGCATGGTCGCCGGACGCAGGACTTCGTGATGGTGAACCATCCCGTCTTCTTTGCCCGGAACGTGAAGGACTTTCTGCGGCTGGAAAGAGTCCTGGTCTCGGCCGATGACAATCCGCTGGTGACCGTGGCCGAGGGACTGACGGGCGGCGATTGGAATCCGCTGCGCTGGCACTGGCGCGAAGCCCTGACCGCAGTCCAGATTGCCGGACATCTGCCGGCGCATCCTGCGAGCAATACCTACTTCAGCATGGCTCCGATTCGGTTCGGCCAGTACGTGGCGAAATACCGCGTCCGGCCCGCCGGGGATCTGCCTGGCACTTGGTTGGATCTGGCGTCCCGGCTGGGAACCCAACCGGATGCGCTGCGGCTGATGTTGGAAGAAACCTTGCGCTCGCAGCAGTTGCTGTTCGAGTTCCAGATTCAACTGCGAACGTCAGCCAACTCCATGCCGGTGGAGGATGCCACGGTCGAATGGCCTGAAAGTGAATCGCCGTACCGCACGGTCGCGCTCCTGCTGATTCCGCGACAGGAGATCGACACAGAGCAGCAGAAAGAGTTGTGCCGACAACTGGCGTTTAATGTCTGGCACAGCATCACGGACCATCGTCCACTGGGGGGAATCAATCGTCTCCGACGCGAGGTCTATCCGATCTCGACGGCTTGGCGACTCCAGGAAACGGATGCACCGCCAATGCACACAGCCTGACGATGGGAATCGATGCTGATCGCGGCGTGACCAGAGCGGTCTACATCAACCACGTCCACCCGACCAACACATGCCGAGGCGATCAAAACGCCTTCATCCAAGCCGAAACCCTCAACATCCACGATCAATACATCTACCCGCTGGTCGAACACTGGTGCGACCTGAACAGCCTGAGAAAGATCGACCTCTGCGGCGGCATCAACCCCGCCCCCGGCTACGAATCCGTCGATCTCCACGGTGGCCAGATCACAGCTGACCTCAACCAACGCTGGCCCTTCGGCGATGGCGAGATCGGCGTCATTCGAGCCCACGACGCACTAGTCCGCCGCAGCCGAACTTTCGCATCATGAGAGCGTCAGTTTGGCGGTTTTGACTTTGGATTTCCAACGGGTGTGGCGGTGGGGTGGGTGGAAGGT
>JAYTFV010000225.1:0-2829 GCA_043734065.1 Planctomycetota bacterium | reverse complement strand
AAATCAGTTCTATCCCGGAGGGATTGCAGCCCCTCGAATCGCAGGACCGATAAGTCCGGCTTCAATTCCTTCGGGATAGGGGCGCTGCGAGGCATCGTGTCCGGTGGTGGCGCTGCGCTGACCACCGGCTATTGGCTGAAATCCCTTCGGGATAAGAATCGAAGGAACCGCGCCCTCTTGTCCGACTCCCGACTCGCGACTCCCCTACTCCCCTACTCCCGACTCGCCAACGCCTCCTGCATCGCCTTCAGCACCACTGCCTGCGCATTCGCCATCGGCCCCGCCATCATCGCTCCCGAAGCCAGCTTGTGACCCCCGCCGCCGAACTGCTCGGCGACCTTCGCGACATCCAGGCCCGAACGACTGCGGAAGCTGACCTTCACTTGGCCGGACTTCTGCTCGACGAGGATCACGGCACAGCGGGTGCCCTCGATCGTCAGGCAATCGTTGACGAGATCCTCGGTGTCGGACGGATGCGCCCCTGTCTCGTCGAAGTCCTTCTGCAAGACATAGGTCCATCCCATCTCCCCGCCGAACTCCAGCGCCACCCGGGACAGAACGACCGCATGCAGCTTGAGTCGGGACAACGACGACTTCTCGTACAGCTCGCGGAAGACCAGGTGCGGTTGGACTCCGAGGCCAATCAGCCAGGCCACGCGCTGGATCGTTCGCTGGTCGACGTTGGGGAATCGGAACCAGCCGGTATCGGTCGCGATCGCTGCGAAGAGGGCCGTGGCCTGCTCGACCGTGGGGGTCACTCCGAGGGCATCCGCCAGTTCACAGACCAAGATTCCCGCCGCCGCAGCTGTCGTGTCCTTGAACAACACTGCTCCGAGATGATCGGAACTGACATGGTGATCGATGACCACTTTCTGGGCCTGGGTGGTCTCCAGCGTCTTGCGGATGTCGTTGAGTTGTTGCCAGGCACTGGTGTCGACGATGATATGCACATCGGTGTCGCAGGCTTGCTCGGTGGTGACGCCCTCGCCGATCTTCTGAATCCGTGCGGTCGGATCGAGAAACGCCAGATGCACCGGCGAGGCCGACGGATTGATGATCCGCACCTCCTTGCCCAACTGTTCGAGGATCCCGCACAGGCCCATCTCCGAGCCAATGGCGTCGGCATCGGGCCGCACGTGACTGGTGATCACGAACCGCTGGTGTGCATGAATGATGTCGACAAGCGGTTGCCATTCGATCGGCATGGGGGGCCTTGCATCAGAGCGAGGAGGGGTCAGCGGTCTATTGTGTCGACCGGCGTGACGGTTGTCACCTCGGAACACCGCAGGCGGCATCGCAGTCGTTCTCAGCCTGATGGCTGGACTCCCACCCTCCACGCCCCTTGTTACTTGTGATACACCTTCTGCGGATCAAACACCCGCTCTTCGATCACCTTGACCTCTTTCGAAGTCCGGTCGACCTCGCGGAAGAAACAACTCGGGTAGCCCTCGTGGCAGGCGGCACCGCCGATTTGCTCGACCTTGACGAGAATCGCGTCGGCGTCGCAATCGAAGTAGATCGCCTTCAGAATCTGAACGTTGCCGCTCTCCTCGCCCTTGCGCCACAGCTTCTTGCGGCTGCGGCTGTAGTAGCAGACTTTTCCGGTGCGGAGGGTTTCCTCGTACGCCTCTTCATTCATGTAGGCGAGCATCAGCACCAGTCCGGACGCGGCGTCCTGGGCGATGCAGGGCATTAGTTCGGCCCGCGCAAAATCGGGTCGGGTCAGGGGCGTGGTCATTGGGGAGCCTTCGGGATCTGTGCGGTGGGACAGTGTGCAATGTAACGCCCGCAGGAAGTGACACCAAGAGACGGGAGAGACACTGATTGGCCAGTGAGCGACTCGGCGCTAGCCGCCGGTTGTTCTGCACGCGGTCCCCAACGAACAACGGTTACAAGAACCGGCGGCTAGCGCCGTACCGCTCACGGGTCAGGGGCGGCGGGCTTGGCGCAGGTCGGCCAGCGAGTAGAACGTGTCCCGCCAGCGGACGCCGCCTTGCCGCAGCGTCATCACCATCGAGCGGAGCATGATGAAGCAAAACACCACCACCGCCCACGGAAAGAACAGTCCCACTGCTATCGGAAACCCCACGGTCCAAGCAGTGCCGACCGAGAGCAGCAGGCTGCCGATCGAGAGGATCAGGACCGGCAGTGTGGCCTTCCCGCACAACAGTGCCGCGAACGGTCCGACGAAGAGAGTGAGGAGAACAGAGACCGCTCCCAGCGTCCGGACCACCGAGTAGCCGGTCCCCGAAAAGGCGTTCTTCTCCAGCCCGCGAACGATCGACCAGACACCGCCGGTTTGCCAGCGGACGCTGAGGTTCTGCTGACCGCCGTAGACATCCTGGTTCAAGCTGTGCTGTTTGACGAGGCGACCGAGCATCAAGTCATCGGCGATTTCGAGTTGCAACGTCTCGAACCCACCGATTATGTCGTAGGCGGTCCGCCTCAACAGATTGAACGCCCCCACGCCGAGGTACGCCTGCTTGAACCACTTCCACCGCACCAGCGGAAACCGCGTGGCTGCCATCAGCATGATGCAGAAGAAGTTGATGAGAGCAGCCTCGAAGAACGTCGAGGTCAGCGTCTCGGGCAACAGCACCAGATGGTCGAGCGCTCGGTCCTTCACGAGTGTCATCGACCGCCGGAGTATCAGCGGGTCGAACATCACATCGCCATCCGTGAACAGGAGGAACTCGCCCCGCGCCCGCTTCGCTCCCAGCGACAGGGCGTGGTTCTTTCCCAGCCACCCCGCTGGCAACTCTGCGATATGGACCACCTGTAATCGCGGGCCGACCTCAGACGCCACGCGGTCCATGAGAACTCCGGTTC
>JAYTFV010000224.1:0-47884 GCA_043734065.1 Planctomycetota bacterium | reverse complement strand
CACGGTTGAGCAAGCGTTGGCTCCCGACGCCGAAGATTCTCCACCCTTATCCCAACGTGCGGTTTGCAGGTCAATATCCCAGGTAAGAGCCGTATGCGGTAGTTCCGCACGTACGGATCTGTGCGGGGGGCGGTCAGCAATGACCGTCCCTACCGCAATAACAAATACTTGGCCAATTGAAGCAGTTTCAGACTGCGAGTGGATCGGGAAGCAGATTGTGGCACGACGCTCCACGTCGTGAGTGACGACGCGGAGCGTAGTGCCACATTGACCGCACCGTTGTTTCGACCGGCCACATGCCGTACCGTTGATCCATCCCCGTGCGCAAATTCTTCGCACTCGATGTCGTGTGGCCCTGCGAAAGTCCCCTCATGAGTACCGACAACAAGCCGATCTCCAGCGGTCAATGGATGGCTTTGATCGCGGCCATCCTGGGTTGGTTGTTTGACGGGTTCGAGATGGGGCTGTTTCCGATTGTGATGAAGCCCGCCCTGACCGACTTGCTGGGTCACGGGCAACCGGTCTCGGACCAGTTGATCAGCAAGTGGGAAGGGATCATGCACGCGGGGTTCCTGATCGGGGCGGCCACCGGTGGCGTGCTGTTCGGCTGGCTCGGAGATCGCCTGGGGCGGGTGCGGGCGATGTCGCTGTGCGTGTTGACATTTGCGGTCTTCAGCGGCCTGTGTGCTGTGGGGAACTCCGTCGGCCTGGTTCTCTTTTTCCGGTTCATGGCTTCGCTGGGCATGGGCGGCGAGTGGTCACTGGGAGTCTCGCTGGTGATGGAGTTGTGGCCGGGACGCTCGCGGGCGTGGCTGGCCGGGTTGATTGGAGCCGCTGCGAATGTGGGCTTCATTCTGATCGCGCTGGTGAACCTGGCTCTGATTCCGATGGTGACATCGGTGGGTGAATTACTGCGCAGTGCCGGGTTGGCACAGGCCCATGTCGAGCATCTGACGCAACACTCCGGCTGGCGGTTGCTGATGCTCGTCGGAGCGTTTCCGGCCTTGCTCACGTTCTTCATTCGGATGTTCGTTCCCGAGTCGGAGAAGTGGGAGCAGTCGCAAGCCAAGGGGGAAACCAGCCACTGGGAGGTCAAGGATCTGTGGGGGGTGGCGATCGGCTGCCTGGGGCCGCTGGGGATGGTGGTGGCCTATGCCTACGACTGCCCGCTCTTCGTGCAGATGATCGCGTTGCTGGTCGGACTGGTCGCCGCGCTGTGGGGTTACATGTACCCCGTGCGGAAATATCTGGGACGGTCGACAGAAGACTCAACAAGTTCCGTGGCTAGTCCAGAAATCCTGCGGCGGATGTACATCGGGGCGCTGCTGAGCGGAGTTGCCTTGCTCGGAACCTGGGGAGCGATTCAGCGAGCTCCGTCGTGGGCCAATGACCTTCGCAAGGCCGAACTCAAGGCCGAGAACCCGAAGATCACCAATGCGGAGTTATCTCCCCAACTCGCCTCGGCCCGTTCGCAAACCCAGATCGCCACCGGGCTCGGAGCCGTGATTGGCACGATCCTGGCTGCCGTGGTCGGGGACAGACTGGGGCGGCGCAAGCTGTATGCGACTCTGTGCGTGGGAGCAATGGCCTCACTGCTGTGGTTCTTTCAAGGGAACACAACGTTCGACCTGAAATTCCTGGCCTCAGCGCTGCTGGCCGGAGCGATGACAGCGTCCTTCTATGGGTTGCTGCCGCTATATTTGCCGGAACTATTCCCGACCAGAGTCCGAGCAGTGGGTCAGGGTTTCGCGTACAACTTCGGTCGCATCCTGTCGGGAGCGGGGTCGCTCTACATCGGTTATCTCATCGAGAAGCATTTCGGCGGGCTGTACCCGCAAGCCTGTTCGTGGCTGAGCCTGATCTATGTGGTCGGCTTCGCGGCGATCTGGTTCGCTCCCGAGACGAAGGGCCAGCCGCTGCCGGAGTAATCGCCGGTGTCGCTCAGTCGGCGGTGCGTGCATCACGTTCGTCGGTGCGAGGCAGAGTCGAGTTGGCGGGCGACGCGGTGGGAGGGCGACGCTCCTGCGGAGCCGCGAGCGAGCGAGAACATTGTCTGGCATCAGCGGCTCGGCAGGAGCGTCGCCCTCCCCGTCGGCGTTCCCCACCGACAAACGAGATGCACACACCAGTCGGCCAGTCGGCGGGGAAGGCTTCCCGGCGCAGCGAAACGGGATCGCGAGACGGTACAATCCAGATAGATCGGTTCCGCGACTCCCCTCACGCTCAGGAGCTTTCTCATGACAACCGCAACAGCTTCCAAACCCACTTCGGTGGCCCGTCCCAAGGTCCGTCAGACCCAGATGTTGATCGGCGGCAAGTGGTGTGATTCGGTGAGCGGAGAGACCTTCGCGAGCTATCACCCGGCCACAGAAGAGAAGATTGCGGATGTCGCTCGCGGCAATTCCCTAGACATCGACCTTGCCGTCAAGGCGGCCCGCAAGGCGTTCGAAACCGGCCCCTGGCCCGCGATGGATGCCCGTGATCGAGGCCGTCTGATTGGCAAGCTGGCCGACCTGATTGAGAAGCACGCCGAGGAGTTGGCGGCTCTCGAAACGCTGGACAATGGCAAGCCGATACGCGATGCCCAAGCCGCCGACATCCCGCTGGTCATCGATTGCCTGCGGTACTACGCGGGGTGGGCCGACAAGCTGACCGGGGACACGATTCCGGTGCGGGGCAACTACTTCTGCTACACCCGCCGCGAGCCGGTCGGCGTGGTGGGGCAGATCATTCCGTGGAACTTCCCCGCGCTGATGGTGGCCTGGAAGTGGGCACCGGCGCTGGCGTGCGGCTGCACGATTGTGATGAAGCCTGCCGAGCAGACGCCACTGTCGTGCCTGCGGATGGCGGAGTTGGCGACGGAAGCCGGGTTCCCGCCAGGCGTGATTAACATCGTTCCCGGTTTCGGTGACACGGGGGCCGCTCTCGTCAAACACCCCGGTGTCGACAAGATTGCCTTCACCGGCTCGACTGAAACCGCCCAACTCATCATGCGGGATGCGGCCCAGACATTGAAGCGGTTGACCTTCGAACTCGGTGGTAAGAGCCCCAATATCGTCTTTGCCGACAGCGACCTGGATGCCGCCGTCGCCGGGGCGGAGTTCGGATTGTTCTTCAATCAGGGGCAGTGCTGCTGCGCGGGGAGCCGCCTGTTCGTCGAGGAGAAGATCCACGAGAAGTTCGTCGACAAGCTGGTCGCCAAGGCCCGCGAGCGTCAGTTGGGCGACCCATTCCAACTGGCCACGACGCAGGGTCCGCAGATCGACCAGGACCAGTTCAACAAGATCATGAAGTACATCGACCTCGGCAAGCAAGCCGGAGCGAAGTGCCTGACCGGTGGGGCACGCCAGGGGGACAAGGGGCTCTTCATCCAGCCGACCGTCTTCGACCGCGTGACCGATGACATGGCGATTGCCACCGACGAGATCTTCGGCCCGGTCATCAGCGTGCTGCCCTTCAAGGACTTCGACGAGGTTGTCCAGCGCGCCAACAAGACCTTCTACGGCCTGGCGGCTGCGGTCTGGACCCGCGATGTGGCCAAGGCCCATCGCGTGGCTCAGTCGGTGCGGGCCGGGACGGTGTGGATCAACTGCTACGACGTGTTCGACGCAGCGGCCCCGTTCGGCGGATTCAAAATGTCGGGCATGGGCCGCGAGTTGGGCAAGTCCGGCCTCGACAACTACACCGAGTTGAAGACGGTGACGATGAGTTTGGGATAGGGGCCAGGGAGCGATCAGCCAGAGGGAGGCTGGCGTCGTTGGTGAGGATCATTCGAGGAGTCACTGTCCGATTGTCGCCTTTCGCTCCGCGAACGGCCGGTCTTTCGCGGAGCGAAAGACGACTCTTGTTTCTCGAACGGGGCTCAGGGGCTTCATATCTCGGGGCAGAGCCGACGGGAGGCCACATGCGGGTGAAACAGATGCAGACCGGACGTTACCGTCACGACAAGGGCCGGGACTACATTGTCCTGGGGATCGCCCGCCACAGCGAGACGGAAGAGGAATTGATCGTCTATCAGCAGGACTAACGGGGACCGCAGTCTGTCGGTGCGCCCCCGGGCGATGTTCCTGGAGACCGTCCTGGTCGATGGCCAGACCATCCCCCAGTTCCAGTTTGTGGCAGAACCGGGGCCCTGAGCGACGGTGGTCCACGGTCCTTCGAGCCTGTGCGCGGAAAAAATCCTGCGGTTCGTGACTGCACTGTTCACCGGGGTCCACTTCAGGCATGGAGAACGACAGCACATCGGACTCCCCACATTTTCACCCAGATGCCCTGTCCCAATTCCGGAATGGCAACTATCCTGCCTGCGATCGGAGTGGCTGCGGCGATTTCGATCGGTGTGGCGTCGAGTGGCGTCCCGTGTTTCCAGACGCATCCACGTGATGCCAGTTGAAGAGGTCGAGTGCCGACCATGCGGATTCGTGATTTGTTCCGAACGAGGCCGTTCGTACTCTCGATCGAGGTCTTTCCCCCCAAAACCGAAGCCGGGGACGAAGGGCTCTACCGGGCGCTCGAACGTTTGCGGGTTTACCAGCCGGGCTTCGTCTCCTGTACTTACGGGGCCGGGGGCAGCACGCAAGGCCGGACCGTCGAGATTTGCCGCCGTGTGCAGGCCGACTTCGGCCTGACCGCGACATCGCATTTTACCTGTGTCGGTTCCACGCGAGAGGAGTTGCTCGACTGGCTGTCCCGGGCCACTCAGAACGGCATCCATAACATCATGGCTCTGCGCGGAGACCCGCCGCAGGGGCAGACCGAATTCAAGACCGTGACCGGCGGGCTGTCGCACGCCAACGAACTGGTCGAGTTGATTCGCTCGCACTATCCCGACTTGGGGATCGGCGTCGCGGGCTATCCCGAGAAACACCCGGAAGCTCCAGACCTGGACATTGACCTCGTGAACCTCAAACGCAAGGTCGACGCCGGAGCCGATGCGGTCTTCACCCAACTGTTCTATGAGAACGCGAGCTTTCTACGATTCCGCGACCGCTGCACTCAGCTGGGGATGCAGGTTCCCATCGTCCCGGGCATCATGCCGATCACCGAGTTCGCCCGGATCAAGCGAATCACGTCGATGTGCGGGTCGGTCTTCCCGATCACGCTGGCCTCGCGGCTGGAAGCGGTGCAGCACGATCCCCAGGCCCAGTTCGACATCGGCGTCGAGTTCGCCATCCAGCAGTGTCGCGAGCTGATCGACGCGGGCGTGCCGGGGATGCACTTCTACGTCCTCAATCGCAGCGAGTCGTGCGAACGCATCCTGGATGGGTTGGGGCTCCGTCCCGTGGGGTAGTCGCGCCGTGGAGATCGCCGCCCGCCGCAAGCGTCTCCCAGCCTACGGCCTGGGACTCCCACGGTCTTCCCACTCTTCGATCAAGTCCCGAAACTGCTCCCCGCGATCCGCGAAGTTCAGGAACCAATCGAAGCTCGCACACGCTGGCGAGAGCAGAATCGTATCCCCCGGCTGAGACTGGTCCCACAGCCACTCGAACGCCTCACGCAAGCTGTGCGTGATCCGCTGCGATCGACAGCGAGCGGGGGACATCAGACCCCCGTGCTGCTCCAGCGTCTGCGTGGCGAGAGCGTGAAGCCGCTCCGCCGTCTGCCCCATCCAGGCAATCGCGGTCGCCCGCATCGCTGCCTCGCGAGCGAACTCGCTGAGGTCGATCTGCTTGTCATACCCTCCCGCCATGAGCAGCACCCGACCCGGAAACGCCTTCAAGGCACAGATCGCCGACTCCGGCGTCGTGGCGAGTGAGTCGTTATAGAACCGCCGACCGCCGACCTCTCCGACCAACTCCAGCCGATGCGGCAACCCGCGAAAGGTTCTCAGCCCCTCCGCCAGTGCTTCTCTCTCAACCCCCGCCGCTAACACCGCACAGATCGCAGCCTCAGCGTTCATGCGGTTGTGTTCGCCAGGGAGGGGCAGCAAGTCGAGGAGGTCAGCCAGCGGCATGACGCGCAGCGCAGACTCTGCTCCCTCTCCCCCACAATCGGCGCTGCTTTCGGAGACGACTCCGCGGTGGGGGAGAGGGCCGGGGTGAGGGGGCGAGAGTTGAGTGCGTGCCCCCTCACCCTCACCCTCTCCCCCGCCGTGCGTGTCATTCGAGTCGGCCACATCACCAGCGGGGGAGAGGGAGCCGGAGGTCTGTCCAAAGAACCTCACTCGCCCACGTGTCGGCCACTCGCGCACATCCGCATCCTCCCCGTTCAGCACAGCAGTCGAGTCCATAGATTGCCAGCGCAGAATCGTCTGCTTGGCCCGTCGGTAGTCGTCGAGGTCCGGGTGCCAGTCGAGGTGGTTCGGGGCGAAGTTCGTGACGACCGCGATCTCCGGGCTGGCCTCGATTCGGTCGAGGTCGGCGAGTTGAAAGCTACTCAGTTCGAGGACCACCCAGTCGGTTGGGGCGATCGAGTCGACAATCGGGAGCAGACTCCCGCCGAGGTTGCCACCTAGATGAACCGTCCTCCCGGCGGTCTTCAGCAGATGAGCAATCAGAGCGGTCGTCGTCGACTTGCCATTGCTCCCGGTCACGCCAATCACGCGGCCTCGGTTGTGCTGCCAGAACAGATTCATCTCGCTCGTACGCGGGATGCCGCGCTCGCGAGCCTTCGCCAACCACGGGCAGCTCGGCTTCACTGCCGGGTTCACGACGATCAGCTGGGCGTCGGCGAAGTCGGCGTCCGTATGCCCACCGCATTGCAGACGCACCAGCTTCGAGGCATCGAACTCTTTTAACGTCTCCGCGAGTTGAGCCTCGGGCCGCAGGTCAGTCACTGTGACCCGTGCCCCGCGATCCAATAGGAACTTCACCGCCCCCAGCCCGCCGCCAAAGCGGCCCAGGCCCATTACGGTGACTGGGAGGTTGCGGTAGTCGGTGAGTGGAGCAGTGTCGTGCAATGCAGCCTTTCAACGGGAGAGTCGATTTGAATGGTTGGCGATTCAGTCCCAGCCATCGTCTCCCTTTGAGGGCGGAGCCAGCTTTCCACCGGAATACAAGCCGTCCTGGGGAGTCATGGCGAGGATTAGATGAGTGAGGTGATACTGGCAAAATAGTAGTAGTATAATTCCAAGGACAATAAGTAATAACTTTCCATTATCGTTCACTGGAAGATTCTTGGTTATCGCTGAGAGAAGGATCCCGCATAAGAAGCATTCGAAGAATCGAGTGCCCAGCAGTAGCAAACCTGTCTGGTTCATGCCTCGTGGTTTCGGCGGAAAATGATCCACGCGACGAGATTCCGTGACCCCCTTGTCGAGCCACAATCGCACACCGCTAATGATCGACAGAGGCGTGATGACCACCCCAGCGATTGATCCCAATATGAATGCTCCGTATCCAATCACAAAGGAGTACCTCAATGTCGTCAATTCGAAAGGTTTACCCGAATTCTCGAAGAAGGAAGAGACCATGCAGATCCCCATCAACGTGAAGGAGTATTTCGTGATTGCTCGAATCACCAACAGTATCGTCACACAGACTCTGCGCTGCCACCAGGGGTCGCGTTTGATCCACCAGCGGGCGGTGACGAGGTCATTCCACATCAACTTGGTGCAGGTGACAGCAATTCCGAATCGCGGCTGGGCTGTGAGTTCGAACGCTAGCCAGCCGAGGGCTAACATCACCCCCCAGCCGAACGGCCAGCGAAAGCCGGGAGTATCGGCAGTCAGGAAGTCGTCATCAGGGTTGTCCGAGTCCATGAAGTGCCTCGTGGGATAGGCTTCCAGCCTGTCGACTGTTGTTTAGAAAAGACGACAGGCTGGACGCCTATCCCACGACTGGTAGCCACGGGAAGAGCCGCTGCTTTGCGGCCTTATCCAGTGGAGCTCCGTACTCGCACGGCTCGAACGCCTCAATGTACTTGATCTTCGCTCCGCGCTGGGGGCCATAGGTCTTCACGACCAACTCGCGGAATCGGTCGGCCAGCGGGGCGATGCGGGCTAGGATCGTTTCGCGGAGGAACTGCTTGCGCTCCTTGAGTCCGGTCGGCATCGGCGTGTCACCGAAGAACCCGATCCACGGCATCCACTCGTAGAACTGCGACTCGTGGCAATCGAGCATGTCAATCACCTGGTCCAGCACTGGCTCAATGTCGACGACGACCGTCGGGCTGAGCCGGTACGGCCTCTGAAAATCATCCGACAGGAACCCCATCACCGGGTTTTTTCGTAAGGGCGGCACCTCCGGCACCACAGCCGGGACCATCACCATGTACGCCGCGTCGCACACGATCTGCGAAGTGTAGCGGTGGTCCGGGTGATAGTCGTTCGGGCGATGAGTGAGGATCAAGTCCGGGGCGAACTCGCGGATGAGACGGATGATCCTATAACGAGCCTCCAGAGTCGGCTGCAACCCGCCGTCGGGGAACTCCAGCACATCGTACTGCACGCCGATCACGCGACCCGCGCGGGCCGCCTCTTCGGTACGCCGGGCCGTCAGCGCCTCGCCGTACATCTGCTGATGCCCGGACTGACCGTTGGTCACGCTGACGAAACGCACCTCATGACCCAGCGATCGATAGATCGCAGCTGTGCCCCCCGCCTTGAGGTCACAATCGTCGGGGTGGGCGCCGATGATGAGGATGCGAAGGGGGGTGTTGGGCATGGTGGAGGATTCAGCGATTTGGGGAAGTTGTCGGAGCGACGATCTCGTCGAGCCACCTGACGAAAGTCTTGAATCGAGGACACCTTTTTGATATCTCTTCGGGACGGATCATCTCCAAGAGCTTGCTGGCGTGAGTGATTTTGGCGTTGTTGGCATCGGAGTATTCACCTTTCTGTGTGTCCTTTGTGGCCGCTACGATCTTGGAGTAGATGGATGTCTTCGCTTCGTTCTCCATGTTTGGGAGTTGTGGAAGAGCGTTTCGTCGAAAATTCTTCTTGTAGAATTTCCCCATTTGCTCCAGGTCAGCGAGAATCCATGCCTCCATGCACTGAACCATGAGATGAACATGAGATGGTTCAACTCCCCTGAAGCTCCAGCCATCGCGATTCACGAGATGCTGAACTCTTGCATTGGCATTCGCTTCATCCTTGGTATCAGTTTCCGCTGGAATCGGCCCCTCGGAATCGACCAGGAGCACAATGTGTTGAGTCGATCCAGCTTGGTCCATCTTGTTCCGAAATGTCTTGAACGTTTCTCCCCGACCGCCAGATGGAACAAACTTGAGAGAAATGGAATTCCTGCGGGCAGCCTCTTTCTGCGATCGAAAAAGACTGTCGAATCCCATTCGCAACTCCTTTCTCTGCGATACCGTATCACCCCCGCCTTCGACATAGATGACAATCTCTTTCATGGATTGCCCCCAATCTCACCGATCCGCCAGATATCGCCGAGGCGATATTTTGACAGCCAGAGTTCAAGTCGCTGAGGATCGACTCGATCCAATCTGGTCCCGTTCAAGTTCTCGCTGACCAGAACTGAATTGGCGTGTTCGGTCAGAGCAGAGACGAGAGTATCAGAGTGCGTTGTCACGATCAGTTGCATTCGGTCGGATGCATCCACCAGCAAGTCGGCCAGTCGGCTGACAGCATCTGGATGCAAACCCATCTCCGGCTCATCAATGCACAGAAGTGGTGGCGGATTCGGCGATAAGAGCAACGCCAGAATTGCCATGAAACGGATTGTTCCATCGGACAATCGGGTTGCTGGGACTGGCGTTCCCAAACCATCCTCGTGGAGATAGAGTTGAACGGTATTCCCGTAAATCCGAACGCTGAACCGCCGATAGCGAGGCAGAAACAGAGTCATTTGCCGATTAAACTCCTCCGTGATGCTGCTGTGTAGAAGTTCATTCAACACAACTCCCAAGTTCTCAGAACCGGGGAGCAGGTCGAACGGATCGAGATCGGTTCGCTGTGGCAGCCGAAGTGGAGCTTTTCTCCCAAACGACCATGAATTGAATACTCGAATGTTGCTGAATCGAGTTCCAAGCCAGAATAGTTCCGGGTAAATATCTTCTTCGCGTCTCAGTGAAAGAACAGATACATCCTGAGTCTTTGGCCGCTCAAGCTTGCGTAGAGTCCTAGTTGTTTTGCTTGTTGCGTTCGTCACCGGCTCGCACGCATTGATGGCGGGCGCACCGTTTTGGTACCGGTAATAGAAATAGACATCATCTGCCGCTGGATTTGACTTCGCCACATCTTCAATGACTTCGTCAACAATCTGGAACTGCTGTCCCGCTGGCGTGAAGACGATCTGATACCGCAAATCCTTACCCCAGGGGGTGTCTTCGAGCGTCACATCAATGCTTGATCGCTCCGCCCGCGGCTCACCTTTCCATATCCATTCTGTAGCTCCACCTCCCACTCGAATCGTATCGGCGAGAGCGGACTTGGGAGCGGAAGCAAGTAAGTCAATCGCCTCGATCAGATTCGACTTTCCCGATCCATTGGGGCCAATGATGACATTCAGCGACGTGAGCGGAATCGCCTCCGCGTCCGGTGGGAAAGAGAGAAATCCAGACAACTTGATGGACTTCAGGAATGGCATGATTCACCTCACTCGTGACATCGCGAATTCGTCTTCGCTCAGTGACCAATCCCATTCACAGCCAGCCAGCGTTCGCAGTCGAGGGCGGCTTGGCAGCCCGAACCAGCGGCGGTGACGGCTTGCTTGTAGTAGTCGTCGGCGACATCGCCAGCGGCGAAGACGCCTTCGATGTTGGTCATCGTGCGGTGCGACACCGGCCACTGGATGTAGCCCTTGTCGTTGAGGGTAATCTGGCCCTTGAGAAAGTCGGTGTTCGGCGTGTGGCCGATCGCGCAGAAGTAGCCGGAGACTTCGAGGGTCTCCGTCTTCTCGGCCTCGACTAGACTCCGAATCCGCACAGCTGTGACGCCTTCGTCATCGTTGCCGATGACTTCGTCGACGGAGGAGTTCCACTTAACCTCGATCTTGGGGTTGTGGAGCGCGCGGTCGGCCATGATCTTGCTGGCGCGGAACGAGTCGCGGCGGTGGACGATGTAGACCTTGGACGCGAACTTGGTGAGGTAGTTCGACTCTTCCATCGCGCTGTCGCCGCCGCCGATGACGACCAGCGGACGCTCGCGGAACCGAGGCAACGCCCCGTCGCACACGGCACAGGCCGACACGCCCATGTTCTTGAACTTATTCTCGGAGTCGAGGCCCAAATAGTTCGCCCGCGCACCGGTGGCGATGATCACCGAGTGGGCCACGATCTCCTGGCCTTCCAGCGACTTCATCTTGAACGGTCGCTGGGACAGATCGATGTCGACAATGTCATCGGTCACGACCCGCGTGCCGAAGTTGACCGCCTGCTGCCGCATCAGCTCCATCAGCTCCGGCCCGCTGACCCCGTGCCCCCGGTGCGGCATCATGTACATGCGACGCTGGGCATCGATCGACGCATCCAGATAGCTCAGCATGTCCCCCGTCGGGAAGCCGGGAAAGTTCTCGACTTCGGTCGTCTGATTCAACTGTCCGAGCGGCAGCGTCCCCTTGATCTGGTTCTCGCCGTTGATCGCCCCTTCATACACAATGGGGTTCAGGTTCGCCCGCGCGGCATAAATGGCAGCTGTCCAGCCCGCAGGCCCCGACCCGATGATGACGACGTTTTCCGGCACGACTGATGCTCCTGCGTGAAGGCGGTCACTCTGAGGAAGAGTGCCGCACCTGACCGACCCGCCGCTGTGGCGTACGGGCCAAAACTCCAAGCCGGGACATTACTTCATGCAGCCGTTCGTCGCAAATCAGGGGACGGCGGGGACGGCAACGCACTGTTTCACAGTGCGTTGGTTTTCAGTCGTCAGTGATCAGTTTTCAGTCAAAGAAGAGTTGCCCGACTTCACAAAGTGCGTTGCCGTGCGGCGGGGACGCAGCAGAGATCGCCGCGTCCGTGCCACTCGTGCTCGATGCCGCGCATCAGAAGGGCATGGTCGAAGACGGCGGAGCCGGGAGGGAAGCGGTCAACATCCTCGAAGAAGCTCGATTCGATGTGGTCGATTTCCAGAGGCTGCATGCTCCAGTTTCGGCAGCGGAGTTCCAGCCCGTCGTAGCGCCCGGCCTGGTGAGTGTCGGAGTAACCGAGTGATCCGTGCTCGAAGAACTCCGACGCCTGAGCCAGTGAAGTGAAGACGGATGTCGGAGGCAAAGCCTCGGCGACTCGTCCGGAGACATGCACGCGAGTCTGCCCGTCGTCACTGCGCAGGGCCACGCAGAGGTGGTCGACCGACTCGGTCACCTCGAACCGCGAATGGTGATGCACCCCGGGAAACAGTGTGCCACCGACGATGGTGTTGAGACGGGAGTTGGTGTCCCGGCGGGGGATGTAGACTCCCTCGCGAGTCTGGCCGTCTTCGTCCCACTCGACCGCAAAACGATGGGCGGCGTTCTCCGACCGCAGCCCCCAGGGGAAGGGAAAGAACCACGGCCGGACCTGCTTCAACCGGATCAGGCAGATGCCCCCCAGGGCAAACCCATTCACGAGCTTCGGGCGAAATGGCGACGGGATGACGCGAGCAGCCACCTCGGCGTCGATCCGGTAATTTGCCAAGATGCGTCGGTCGATCACGCCACGCAGGACGGGGATTTGCATGCTTCGCTCCTCGGGTTGATTCCTGTGGAACCGAAACATTGTCACGAACACAACCGGGATTCCGAAGAGTTGGCTCGATTCTCCGGGGGCTGACGCTGCATGCCTCAGTAACCCGACGCGTCAGCGAGGGCGGACGCTCTGGGCGTCCTACGGGAGTGTGAGCTGCTGGAGAGGGACGCTTACTGTCCGGTCTGGACGCTTGGGCGGCACGCCTCGCTATGCTCGGTCCCTCGCTGACGCGTCGGGTTATTGAGGTCACCCCGCTGGGTGAATCCACGGGGCGCGGTACGGGCGCTTCGCCAAGGCGTTCGCCTCAGCATCGCCGACGATCTTACCAGCTGCTGCGTCCCACTTCAGCGACCGCCCGAGCTTCTGCGACATGTTTGCCAGGATGCAACTCGTGGTCGAGATGTGGCCCTGCTCGATGTCAGCGACGCACTTTCCGCGAGTCTGGATGTTGTGCAGCAGGTCGACCATGTGGCCGCGAATCGCCGGAGCGACGTGCTTCTCCAGGTCCTTCTCGGTGTTGTCCTCGGGGTACTTGTCGAGTTCCATCACGACATCCTCGTGCAGCGGCTGGCCACCGTTACGGGAGGTAAAGTCCCAACTGTTGACGCTGGCCTTGAGAGTCCCCTTGTCGCCGTAGAATGTCGCTCCCCACGGGTACTTGGGGTCGGGGGCATCGCCGTAGGAGCGGTGTTCCCAGATCACTTGCAAGTCGCCGAAGTCGAACGTCGCGGTCTGCGTGTCGGTGATATTGGCGCGGCTGGCCTTGTCGACATAGATGCCGCCGGTCGACGAGACGCTGATCGGCCAGCCGAGGTCGAGCATCCAGCGGACCATATCGAGCATGTGAATGCACATGTCGCCGACGATCCCGTTGCCGTACTGCATGAAGGCCCGCCAGCGCCGTGGGTGAATCAGCTTGTTGTACGGCATCAGCGGAGCGGGGCCGGTCCACATGTCGTAGTTGAGGTTCGCGGGGGCTGCCTCATCCGGTGCAGCGTGGATGTCTTCGCGAGCCCGCATGTGGTAGTAACAGTAGATCTCGATCACGCCGATCTTGCCGAGTTTCCCCTCCTTGATGATCTTGTCGCGAGCACTGATGAGGTGTGGCGTGCTGCGGCGTTGTGTGCCGACCTGGACCACACGCTTGTGCTGGCGAGCAGCTGCGACCATGGCCTGGCCTTCGGCGATGTCGAGGCTGATCGGCTTCTGGACATAGATGTCCGCCCCGGCCTCGCAGGCGGCGATCATCGGCAAGGCATGCCAATGATCGGGCGTGGCGATCAGGCAGATGTCGAGATCCTTCTCCTTGAGCATCTCGCGATAGTCCCCGTACAGACGCGGGACTTTCTTCGACACCTGCCGACTGGCCACGAGTTCACCCGCCTCCTTGAGCATCGTCGAGTCGACATCGCACAGCGACACGACCTCCACCGGGGCGACCTGCACCAACCGCAGCAGGTCCGACTTTCCATACCAGCCGCACCCGATCAGGCCCACCCGCTGCGGCTTGTCGGCCAATGCAGCGGCGTAACTGCCAGTGGTCAGGGCCGCCACTCCGGCGGCAGAGGTGGTCAAGAACGAGCGACGGTGCATGATGAATCTCGATCGAAGAGGCGAAAGCTCGGACCCACGAGAAGAGTCGTCTCACGGGGACAGGCCGGTCGAGTGACAGGGCATCTGGACTATACATACTCCCTGTTCCATGCTCCATGTTCACCGAGTCTGCGAGTCGGGGAGCGACATCGCCGACAGAGGCAGGCCGGGCCAATGGGCCCGGGCCACGACTTCATTTCGGGTCCGCAGCGAGGGCCTCGATCACGCAGTCGCCGAGGGCCTCGGCCAGCATCTCCGACCCCCGCTGATTCACATGGCAGAAGGGATCGACATAGAGCGTCTGGGTCGTGTGGGCGAAGAGTTGGGTCAGGTCGAACTGCCGCACACCCCGAGAACGCAGGGCGGCTCCCTCGGTGCGGAGCAGCGGAAAGGCCTGCTTGACGACTTGCCCATACTCGAAGTCCTCGCCGTAGCAATCCCGCTTCTCGATGTCTGAGAGCGGCTTGGACCCAATGTCGTATTGATTGGGCTGGATCGCGTGGATCGAGAGGATCTGGTTCGCCTCACAGAGCTGGTGCATCTGGAGCGTGGCCTGCTTCCAGAGGCGAACGCTCTCCAGGATCGCTTCGTCTTGGTTCTTGACGGTGGGATGCGGTCCGGAGTTGATGAACGCCTTGCTGCGGGCTCGGCTCCGACCCAGGAGTGCCTGTTCGATTTCGATGAACTCATTCCTCAAGCGTTCCTCGCGCACGTACCACAGCAGTTGATACGACGGCAGAAAACGCAGTGGAGAACTCACCGCCGCCAGGGCTGCCCGTTGGCGGGTGCCGCGAATCTCGAACACCCGCAGGGAGAAGTCGGCATCGCGCGGGTCGACGATATCGAGCGTGCGGGCGTGCCAGCCCTGGGGATAATCGAGGGCCACATTCGAGGCGAAGTTCTCCGCCACCGGCAGCGCGACCTCGTTATACCCGTCCAGCGTGATCACGATGTCAAACTCGCCGCCCAGCAGGAGATAGTAATTCAGTGCAAACAGGGCCTGCGGCTGCTTGTAGCCCGACTGGGCCAGCCGCACGAAGAGAATTTCCCGGTTCCGATACGCGGGCACCTCGTGCAGCTTTCGTCGTAGGACATCCGCTCCCGCGCACGACATTTGCCAGGCCACCGAACCGCCCGCAATCGCCACGATCAGGCGGTCCGGGCTGCGGCGATGAATGCCATCCGTGGAGTCGAATAAGCCATAGCGGTTGGTCTTCAGCGTCAGGCCGCAACAGTCGACCTCATGCAGGATGTCGGGGTTTTTCACCCAGCCGAGATAGGGATGAAAGGTCTCATTCGAACTGGCCGAATTGACACTGAGGCGCCCGACTTCTCGTTGCAGGTCACGGATCCCGCGCATCCCATGCCGGACCACGGCTTGAATCACTCCCCAAGAAAATGTCTCGATCGCGATCCAGGCCAGGAGTAGAACCACCGCCCGGAAGAACCACTTTCGGCGAGATCGGAACGCCGTGAACGGGGCCGTCGTGGCGAGCGACTGATTGGTGTCAGGTACGGGCATCGAGTCTCGTCCGGGTTCGCGGGTGGTGGAGTTTCCACAGTCAATGGGCAGTGTCACCAGACTGCAAGCGATTCGCAATCGGGAGAAGTGTCAGTATAAAGTGCAAGCTGCTGCCTGCGAGAACTGGCAGGCAGCGAGCCGGGATTTCTCCGGTCACAGCCGACCCGAAAGCGCCCCGCCGATGGACTCCTCCCCTGCATCTCCGTCCCCACCGCCCATCACACGGAGGCGACGGATCTTGTTTCGCCTGATCGCAGCCGCTCTGGGAATCAGTTCCGCCTTGCTGCTGCTGGAGGTCTCACTGCGCTGGTTCCCACCGGTTCAACTTCGGATTCGTGGCAGCCGCATCGCCCTGCCCATCAACCAGCGCACGGTGTTCAAGAACACCACGATTTCGACGGTCGATGCGGAGATCGTGCAGGCTCGGAACTCGATTGGGTTTCGAGGAGCCGATCCCCCTTCCGATCTCGCGCAGTCGCTCTCCATTGTGACGGTCGGTGGCAGCACGACGGAGTGTTATTACCTGTCCGATGATAAGACCTGGCCGGAACTGCTGAGGCAGCGACTGGAGGGCCAGTATCGACATCTCTGGCTCAACAATGCGGGGCTGGATGGACATACGACGTTTGGCCACCGGCAACTCATGAATCAATACCTGCTCACTCTCAAGCCCAAGTGTGTGCTGTTTCTGATCGGGGCCAATGATGTGGGATTGGACCGGTCTCACCTCAACGATGACAAACTCCAGAAGGGCTATTGGGCCCATGGCTGGGGGGAGAAGTCCTACTTCTGGTTCGTCGAACATTCGGCCACCGCAGCCCTGTTCGACAACCTGCGACGCACCGCCCAGGCCCGCACTGCGGGTGTCTCGCATCAGGACATCAATCATGCGCAGCTCCAATGGAACGAGTCGCAGACAGTGGATCTCTCGCCGGAGCAGACGACGGAAATCCTCGACCGCCATCGCCAGGCATTCCTTCCCGGATACCGCAACCGAGTGCGGGCCTTGATCGAACAATGTCGTCCGGCTCACATCGTCCCGATCCTCATCACTCAGCCCGCGCTGTTTGGACCCGCGAAAGATCCCCAGACCGGGGTCAACTTGGCGCGGGTTGCGGTCGGTGAACTGAACGGAGATGTGCAGTGGCAGGTTCTGGAACTTTACAACGCGGTGACTCGGGACGTGGCCCGCGAACTCGGTGTGCCGCTGATTGACCTCGCGCGAACCATGCCCAAGGATTCCCGGTTCTACTACGACTACTACCACTTCACGAATGCGGGGGCGGTCGAGGTGGCCCATCTGCTGGAGCCGGAGTTGACCCTCATTCTGTCCCGCGAATTTCCGAAGTTCGTCGTGCCGCTGACACCGGGATTGCGCTGACGGAAGCGTGCGGTGCGGAGTGGAGACACGACTTCGGCTTCCACTCAAACCGCTGGATGCCCCTCACGTTCGCACTGACTCCACGGCGGGAGTCGCTATGATCCCCACACTGTCAAATCACCTCTCTCATCTCTCCCCATGACCGCCATCCTCGGCCTCTCCGCCTTCTACCACGACTCCGCCGCCGCACTGGTGGTTGATGGTCAGATCGTCGCCGCAGCCCAGGAAGAACGGTTCACTCGCAAGAAGCACGATGAGCGGTTCCCGTCGCACGCGGTCGAGTTCTGCCTGAAGCAGGCTGGGCTGACTGTCGACCAACTCGACTGGGTGACGTTTTACGAGAAGCCGCTGCTGACGTTCGATCGGCTGCTGGAGACGTATCTATCGGTGGCCCCGCGCGGGTTCAGTTCGTTTCGAGCGGCTATCCCGGTCTGGCTCAAGGAAAAGCTGCATCTCCGAAGGGAGATCACGAACAAGCTGGGGTTGAAGAACTCGAAGCGGCTGTTGTTCACCGAGCATCACGTCTCGCACGCCGCGAGTGCTTTCTTTCCGTCGCCGTATGAGCGGGCGGCGATTCTCACCGTGGACGGCGTCGGCGAATGGGCGACCGCTTCGTTCGGTGTCGGTGAGGGGAACAAGATCACGCTGTCGCACGAGCTGCGGTTTCCGCATTCGCTGGGGCTGTTGTATTCGGCGGTCACGTACTTCTGCGGGTTCCGCGTGAACTCCGGGGAGTACAAGCTGATGGGGTTGGCCCCGTATGGGGAGCCGAGGTATGCGGAACTGATCCTGAAGCACATCGTCGATCTGAAGCCGGACGGTTCGTTCCGGATGGACCAGTCGTACTTTGGGTACTGCGATGGGTTGACGATGACCTCGCCGAAGTTTGCTTCGCTGTTCGGCGGGCCGCCTCGAAAGCCGGAGTCGGAGATCACACAGCGGGAGATGGACTTGGCGGCCTCGGTGCAGAAGGTCACGGAGGAGATCTTGCTGCGGATCGCACGGCACATCCACGCGCAGACCGGAGCCAAGCACCTCTGTCTGGCGGGCGGGGTGGCACTCAACTGTGTGGCCAACGGGCGCATCCTGCGCGAGGGGCCGTTTGAGAGCCTGTGGATTCAACCGGCTGCCGGCGACGCGGGCGGCTCACTCGGTGCTGCTCTCTATACGTGGCATCAGATTCTCGGCCACCCGCGCGTGGCCACTGGACAGGACAGCCAGCGCGGGTCGCTGCTCGGCCCGGAGTTCAGCGACACGGAGACACGGGCGTTCCTCGACCAAGCGGGCGTCACCTTTGAATTCATTGAGGACGAGACCCAGCTCTGTCGCGAGGTGGCGACCATCCTGGCCCGCGAAGAGGTCGTCGGCTGGATGCAGGGACGGATGGAGTTCGGCCCGCGAGCCCTCGGCGGTCGCAGCATTCTCGGCGATGCCCGCAGTGCGAGCCTGCAGTCGGTGATGAACCTCAAGACCAAGTACCGCGAATCGTTCCGCCCCTTCGCCCCCGCTGTGCTGCGCGACCATGTGCATGAATACTTCGAGACCGAGCCGGGCCTCGACAGCCCGTACATGCTGCTGGTGTCGCAGGTGCGAGAGGAGCTGCTGACGGAGGAGGGGAGACAGGGCCTAGGGCCTAGGGCGGAGAGCCTAGGGCCAGCAGCTGGCCATCAGCCATCAGCCATCAGCCATCAGCCGTCTTCCCCCCTCAACGAGATCAACGCGGTCCGCTCCACTGTCCCGGCCATCACGCATGTCGACAACTCCGCCCGCATCCAGACCGTCGACGCCGCGCGGCACGGGCGGTTCCACCAACTACTCACCGCGTTTCACGAACAAACCGGCAGCCCGCTGGTCATCAACACCAGCTTCAACGTCCGCGGCGAGCCGATCGTCTGCACGCCGCAGGACGCCTGGAAGTGCTTCACCGCCACGCAGATGGACGCCCTCGTGATCGGGCGGTGCCTGATCCGCAAGAAGGCTCAGCAGCATCTGCCGGTGGTGAATCTGGACGAGTACATTGGCAAGTTCCCGCTGGACTGAGGAGGAACGTTGAGGGTTGAGGGTCAGAGCGTTGAGCGATCAGTGGGAACGCGAGATTCTTCCACTTATCCCGGAGGGATTTCAGCGAATAGCCGGTGGTCAGCGCCGCGCCACCACCGGATAGAATCCGTTCAGAGTTCCCTATCCCGAAGGGATTGTAGCCCTCCGCCGATTCGTGTGACACCTATCAGATGGGGTTTGAACATGAGGTTTGAAACGGAAACTGCGAGCGGCTTCAATCCCTTCGGGATAGGGACCGACTCATGACATTTGTCCCGTGGTGGCGCTGCGCTGACCACCGGCTATTCGCTGGAATCCCTTCGGGATAGGAGGGGTCACGTCAATTCCTCCTGCTGACCCTCAACCCTCAACCCTCAACCCTCAACCCTCAACCCTCAACCCTCAACGATCCCCCCATGATTTCCATCGACTGGAACCCCGATCGCAAGACTCTCCGCACGTTCGCGATCGGACTGGTCGTGCTGGCGTGCGTCTATGCCGGATGGCTCGCGTGGCACGAACGACTGTCCCACACAGCCGCCTGGGTCTGCGGCATCATGGGCGGGTTGGGTCTGGTCGGAGTCTGCGTGCCACCGCTGCTGCGGTGGGTGTATGTGGCGTGGATGGTGGTCGTGTTCCCGATCGGCTGGTGCGTGTTCCAGGCGATGCTGGCGATCCTGTACTTCGCGGTCATCTGGCCGCTGGGGTTGCTCATGAAGGCCCTCGGGCGGGATCCGCTTCAGTTGCGGTCCGACCCGCACGCGACCACGTACTGGAACGAACGCCCACAGTCGGATGACCCGCGACGGCATTTTCGTCAGTATTAGGGGAAGTGGTCAGTCGTCAGTTTTCAGTCGTCAGTCAAAGCTCTGGGGTTGCAACTCCAGGGCTTGTTCTCCATCGTTTTCGGATCGACTCATGGAACCCACCGCACCCGAACCCTCGCCGCCCGAGCCTTCCGAGATGGAGCGTCTGGCCAGCCAAACGGACCCGGGGATCATTGCCGAGTTCTGGGAGTTTCTGCGCCAAGAGGGGAAGTGGTGGCTGATCCCGATCGTGGTCGTCTTGCTTCTGCTGGGGCTGCTCGCGTTTCTCTCGACGACCGGTCTGGCCCCGTTCATCTATCCGGTGTTCTGAGTGTCCCATCGGTTTCAACTTGTCAGGTAGCTGCACTCGCCAGAGTGCGGGCTCCCCGCATTCTGGCGAATGCAGCTACCCCTCGTCTTCAACTGAGTGGACCATTCGGGGAACGGCCTCGATTCCAAATCGGTTCACCACGCCCGCGCGAGTCCCTCCGTGTTCCAGAATCTCTCCGCCTGGTCAACCGCCTACACACTCGGGTTGTGCCTGTGGCTGCTCGCGGGTGGGTTCACCTTCTGGGGGTTGCTCAAGTTGCGGCGGCGCTGGCGAGAGAAACCACTCGCGCGGAGGTTCGTCCATGCCGGGCTCGGATTGTGGATGCTCCTGGCGCTGCTGACCCTCCCCGAGATCGCCTGCGCCCTGTTCTACGACCAGACCGATTCCTTCAGTCAGACCAACGTCTCGCGCCGCTGGTTCGCACTGCATGTCCAGCCGAATCGCGACGGCTTTCGGGATGACCAGCCGCTCCCCACTCAGCGCCAACCGAATCAACAATCGATCGTGTTCGTCGGGGACAGCTTCACCTTTGGGCACGGCGTGAAGAACATTTCCGATCGCTTCACGGACCGGCTGCGAGCGCGCTGGGACCGCGAACGCCCCGACCAGTTCCTGGTCTCCAACGCGAGTGTGCCGGGCACCGACATTCGCATGCTGACGGATGCGCTGGTGCCCGAGCTGTATCGGGACTCGCGCCCCATCGATGTGCTGGTCTATGTGTTCGTTCCCAATGACATCGAATACTTTGACGACCGAACCGCCCAGCATCTCGCCTCGCTGGCCTCGATGGAGCCGCGGGGGTGGCTGTTCGGGAAGACTTATTTCTACAACATGCTGTGGTATCGCTGGCAGAGCCTGCGTCGTCCGGAGTCGGCGGGCTATTACGACTATCTGAAAGGGGCCTACACCTCGGAACCGTGGCCCCGCTTCACGACCAAACTCGACCAGCTGCGCAAGACCTGCGACTACCACGGAACCCGGTTGGTGATCGTGGCGTTTCCGTTCCTGCACGATCTGGGGGAGGGGGACTCGTTCGCTGTGGCGGACGAACAGTTGGGGAAGTATTGCCAGCAGCACCAGACTCCGTACCTCGACTTGAGCCCCGCCCTCGCGCCGCATGTGAGGGAGGGGCTGGTCGTGAACCGCTTCGACTCGCACCCGAATGTCCGGGCTCATGAACTCGCCGCCGAGGCGCTCGGCCCCTGGCTGGAGACGCTGCTCGGGGGGAGTCGGGAGTAGGGAGTCGGGAGTTGGCTATTGAGGGTCTCAGTCGACTTCATCGTCCGCATCGGACGGATTGTGTGTCCTGCGGATCCCGGAGATGCGATCGTAGGCCAGTGCCAGCACCAGCATGACATACGGCCCGGAGATGAACATCCCCACCCCCAGAGCCAGACAGCCCATGAGATGGATGACGAAACACACGAACATCAACCCGAAGAGTGCCAGCTTGTTTCCCGCAGTGATCTCCGCGGACTGACTCAGCGATTGCAGGCCGGGCGAGTCTCGATCCACCAGCACGTAGATGAAGGGCCAATACATCAAGAACACGATGACACCCGGCACGATGCACAACAACAATCCGACAGTGAAGGCCAGCCCGAACACGAGGCTGCACAGCAAGGCGCGCCAGAAGTAGCGACCGCCCCCGAACAGATCTCCCAGCTCGGCCGCTTGACCCCTGACGACTTTCAACGCGAATTGGTACATGCCGATTCCCAGCCACACCGAAAACGCCACGCGCAGGAGAGTGCAGAGGAAAAGTCCCATCGACAGCGAAGCCCGCGCCTCGGGAGCCATGGGGCGATTGAGGACAAAGAGTCTCACGTAGAGTTCCGGCACCTGTGACAGCAGATTCAGGAATATCCCGACGCCAAACACCCCGATACAGATCCCCATCCGCTCGTGGAAAATCTCCCAGCCCTCCGACAACAACTGATCGATCGGGGGCAAGGGGATCGGGAGCAATTCGTCGTCATCCGCCTCTTCCTCGTCGTCCACCCCATCGCGTTCTGTCCGGGTGACGAGGGAGACCACCGGAGTGGGGTCTTTATACTTCAGAATCTGCCCGCAGGCTCGACAGCCATAGTTGGCCCCGAACTGTTCCAGGAATTCCGGGAAAGCGGCCTGACACTTGGGACAGCAGGACGGAAGGGGCATGGCATCTATCCTGAATCGGGCTCACGAGATGGGTCCGCAGGAATGTGTAACGGAACGTGCCAGCCGCCACAATGACTCTCACACCCGTTCCCGAATTCATCTCCCGGGGAGACGCAGACCGCTGGTTGTCCGGTGACATCCCGACTATCCTCACCCTCCAGCCCCTGGTCTCCAGGGGATCTCAGTCCCGGACTGGCCGTTGACGCGGAGCCCCCTTGAAGACCGATCCCTCATTGGCTGACCGAGGTGTGGCCTGGCTGACGGAGTTTGTGGTCCGTCGGCATCTGCTGCTGCTGGGGTTGGCAGTCGTCGTCACGGCGATCAGCTACGGGCCCGCCCAGTCTCTGAAGCTGGATGAGTCGATCGAGTCGTTTTTTGCTCCCGACGATCCCCTGCTCCAGGAGTATCTGTCCAGCAAGCGGCGCTTCGGGGGGGATGAATTTGTTCTGGTGGCCTACTCGCCGACGAGTCCCGACGGGGAACCCGGGCCGGTCAAGGTGACCTCCGCTGAGGTGCTGGAAGAGAACGCCGCTTTCGCGACGGAACTCAGCCAGATCCCGGGAGTGAGCTCGGCCAGCACGCAACACCTGACCAAGATGTACCAACTGCCGAATCGGGATTTGGACATGGGAGTCCTGGCTGTCGGTCGCTTCAAACGCACCGTCATCAAACAGGCCCGCGGCCTGCTGGTCGGGGGAGAGGACGATCAAACGCTGGCGATCGTCCTGCGTCTACTCCCCTACGATCAGACTCCGGTTCCACGTCGCGAAACCATCCGCAACATCCGCGAACTGGCGGCCCGGCACCAGCCCCGCACCTATGTCGCCGGGGAACCGGTCCAGGTCCAGGACATGTTCCTGTACGTCGAGCAGGACAGCCTGCTGATGGGGGTCACCTCCACCAGCCTGTTGATGCTGATCATCGTACTCATGTTTCGCAGCCTGCGGTGGATGATCCTGCCGCTGCTGGTGGTGCAGCCTGCGCTGCTGTGGACCAAGGGGCTGCTGGCGATGACGGGGATGCGGCTGAGCATGGTCACTTCGATGCTGACCTCGCTGACGACCATCTGTGGCGTGGCGGTGGTGATGCACATTGCCGTCGAGTACCGCGAAACGCGGCAGCAGCTCTCGCGCGTGGAAGCGTTCCGCCATGTGTTCAACAAACTGGCCATTCCGGTGTTTTGGGTGATCGTCACGAACGCGATCGGCTTCGGGTCACTGATGACCAGTAACATCACTCCCATCCGCAGTTTCGGACTGATGCTGACGGTCTCGTCGCTGTTTGTGTTAGTCGCCTGTTTGGTGTTTCTGCCTGCGGGGATCTTGTGGGGAAAACGCGATTCCGATCCCCAGGTCGGTCGGTCGGAAGAACAACTGACTCGCGGTTTGGAACGCTTGTTCGATCTGGTCACCGCTCGTCGCTGGAGCATGATCGGCGGGCTGCTGGTCATCACGGCGCTCGTCTCCATCGGCATCAAGCACGTGCGGGTCGAAACCGACTTCAGTCAGAACTTTCGCCAGAACAGCCCGATCGTCGAGGCAATTAGCTACTTCGAATCCCGATTTGGCGGCGTCGGAACCTGGGAGGTTAACTTCCCGGCTCCGGCCGTTCTGGACGAGGAGTACCTCGACCGGGTGCGACAATTGGCGGGTCAGTTGCGTGAACTGGAAGTGGCCGCCAGACCAGGTCGGGGGAGCGAACTGACCAAGGTCGTGGCGCTCACGGATGGTCTGGATGTCATTCCGAAAGTGTGGACCCCCACGCTGGGGGAGCGCCGTGAATTCATGCGTGCGATGCAACCCGAATATGAACCGACCCTCTATAACGCGCAGGAAGGTCGGATGCGGATCGTGCTGCGGGCTCGCGAACGGGCACAGGCCGACGTGAAGCTGGAGTTGATCCGACAGGTTCGGGAATTGGCTCGACGGACGTTCCCGGATGCGCAGGTGACGGGTTTATATGTCTTGCTGGCCAATCTGATTCAGGGCCTGCTGGGTGACCAGTTAGTCAGCTTTGGACTGTCGCTGGTGCTGATCGTATTCAGCGTTTGGATCCCATTCCGCCGCATGTCCTGGTCGCTGATCGCCATGGTTCCGAACGTGGTTCCGACGCTCTGGCTGATTGGCGGCATGGGTTGGATCGGGCTGCCCATCAACATCGGGACGGCGATGATTGCCAGCGTGTCGCTGGGGCTGACGATCGATGCCAGCATTCAATACCTGGCGGGATATCAATATGCGATTCGGGCGGGGAAGCCGCACCTCCAGGCGTTGCGGGAGTCGTCCACGCAGATCGGTCGGGCTCTCGTGCTCTCCAATGCGGCGCTGGTCCTGGGGTTCTCGGTACTCGCGCTGTCGAACTTTCTGCCGCTGGTCTATTTCGGCCTGCTGGTGAGTTTTACGATGCTCACCGGATTGTTGGGGAATCTCGTGCTGCTGCCCGCCATGATGCTCGGGTTGAACGAGGTCCAGGGGGAGGCGACCCCCGAAAAGTAGAACGGAATTCATTCCGTTCGAGGTAGCCACCTTCGCCAGAAGGTGGGAGCCTGGAACCAGCCCCCGTACGATGCAGGCGGCCTACGCAAACGTCGTCCCTCATCACACGCAAGTACCACGCAGCCCACCTTTTGGCGAAGGTGGCTACCCTTGAATCACACCTCATCGCTGTCGTCGCTGTCGTCGTCGTCGTCATCTTCTTCAAAATCCGGATGCAGCGGGTTGTCGGGGTCGAAGAAGAAATCGCCCAGGCCCATCGGCACGGCATTCCCGCCCAGGGCCTGACTCTTCCGCTCCGCCATCGAATGCAGGTCGAAGGCATCCTCGCCCAGGCACGCCTTCAGCGATTCCCGCCACGCCGCGTCCTTGGCCAGCGGGTGCGTCGGCTCGGACGCGATCCGCTTGAGCGCATACCGCAACACGTTGATCCCGTCCCGCGTCGAGAAATCGAGCTTCAACTCGTGCGAGTTCTGCAGGAAGTCGACCGTCAGATCGAGCATCTCGTCATCCGCGAACGGGATGTGGTACTTCAAGATCGCCAGCTCATCCTGCCGCGCGGGATGTCCGAGGGTCAGCGTCGGCTGCAACCGGCTGAGGATGTAATCCGGAATCTCGTAGGTCGAGTCGTCCTCATTCATCGTCACGGCACAGCGGAAGTTCGCATGCGCGTGGATCGAGATCCCCGCCACGATTGACTCGACGTACCGGCGATGATCGAGCAGCGGTGCCAGACTGGCCCACGACTTCTCGTTCATGCGGTTCCCTTCGTCGAGGACGCACACGCCGCCGCGAATCATCGCGGTCACCAGCGGGCTCGCTTGGTATTGAATCTTCCCACTCTCGGCCAGCACCGGCGTCACCAGCAAATCCTCGGGCCGCGTGTCCGCCGTACACTGATAGATGTAGAGTTCCTGCTTCCGCGCATGCGCGGCTGCAATGGCGAGCGTCGTCTTCCCGATCCCCGGTGTGCCAATCAGACGTGGAGCCAGCGGCAGGTCCCGCGCATCCACAACGAGCCAGCAGGCCAGCAGTTGCTTCAGCACCTCGCGCTGGCCGATCCAATCGCCGCTGGAGGTGTCGGGACGTGAGAGGTGGAGTCGGACTCCATCAATGTCAAGAGAGGGATTCATCGGGCAAGGGGCTTTCGAGAACAGTGCGGAGGTGACGGAACGTCACGTCTCCCACGATGGTCCGGGAATTATGGGAACTCCTCGCCCAGTCGGCGAGTCCACCGGCAGATTCGGCTGATTCGCTTCAACTGGCCTTTCTCGATACATCTTTCCCAATCGTGTTCGATCGGTCTTTACGGTCAGGTCCGCCTGACCCGAAAGGAGGAACTAGAGTCGTTTAGGCTGCGGTGCGCGCAGTCGGAATCGACTCAAGGTAGGGGTGGCAATGATTCTTCGCGATCTGCTGGTCCGCACGGGAATGCGGGCTTCCGAGTCGATGGAGCGGTTATCGAAGATACTTCGCCTCAAACGGTCGGGGGCGAGGCAATTGGAGCTGATCTCGATGGAGGACCGGCTGCTGTTCAGTGCTGCGCCGGGTCCGATGCCGGTCGCGCCCGCTCCCGATGCGCAGGTTCAGACCGTGATGGCCGCGTCGCTGGATGCACCGGTTGTGGTCCAGTCCGCAGCTCAGCCGACATCGACACCGGACGCCGGACAGGTGTCGGTCTTAGAGCAGAAGCCAGCAGCGGGAGTGCTGACTCCCACGACGCATGAACTGGTCTTCATCGACACCGGTGTGGAGAACTACCAGGCCCTGCTGGACGACATCTGGAACCATCAAGACCCCGCCCGCCACATTGATGTCGTATTGCTCTCTGCCCAGGAAGACGGCCTCACCCAAATCACCGAGACCCTCGCTCAGTACACGACCGAGAAACTCGACGCGGTCCACTTCGTCACGCACGGGGCCGACCGCGCAATTAAGCTCGGCGATACGTGGCTCGACGCTGCGACGCTCGATCAGCACCGCGACCAGATTGCCAGTTGGGGCGAGGCCCTCCAGCCAGGGGCGGACCTGCTGGTCTACGGCTGCGATCTGGCGGGGAACGATCTCGGGCGGGCACTGCTGAATAACCTCGTCGAACTGACCGGGGCCGACATCGCGGCCAGCATCGACGATACCGGCTCGTCGTTGCTGGGCGGGAACTGGGATCTGGAGTACCACCTCGGCGCTGTCGAAACCGATGTGGCCTTCAGCGGATTGCTCCAGTCGGAGTGGGACGCGTTGCTCAATACATTCACAGTGACGAACACGAACAACAGCGGGGCGGGGTCACTCAACCAGGCGATCCTGGACGCCAACGCACTAGGGGGCATGGACACGATTGCCTTCAATATCATCGGGGCTGGAACGCATACGATCAACCTGACCTCCGCGCTGCCGACGATCACCGGCACTGTGATTCTCGACGGTTGGAGCGAGCCGGGCTTCGCAGGCACACCGATCATCGAGCTCGATGGCGGCAACGCCGTGGTCGACGGACTGAAGTTGAGTGCTGGTTCCGCAGGCAGCACGATCCGTGGACTGGTCATCAACCGCTTCACCGACGACGGCATTCAAGTTGATGCGACCAGCGGCGGGAACACCATCGCCGGGAACTACATCGGCACGAACGCGGCGGGCACGGTCGACCTGGGCAATGCCGGAACGGGGATCGAGGTGCTGTCGGGCGGCAACATCATCGGCGGCTCGACAGCCGCCGACCGCAACGTGATCAGCGGGAACAACCTCTACGGCATATTCATCGACGGTGCGGCTGCGACTGGCAACGTCGTGCGGGGCAATTACATCGGCACGAACGCCGCAGGCGATGCCGACTTGGGCAACACCTCGACGGGCGTCCGACTGTCGAACGGGGCCACCAACAACACGATCGGCGGCACGACGGCAGCCGCGCGAAACGTGATCTCCGGAAACGACTTCAACGCCATCCATCTCGTCGATGCGGGTACGACCGGCAACCTCGTGCAGGGGAATTACCTGGGCCTCAACGCGGCGGGCACGGGGGTCATCGGCAATGCGCTCGCCGGTGTGAAGATCCAACTCGGCGCAGCGGACAACATCGTGGGAGGCACAGCAGCCGGTGCGGGGAACGTGATCGGCGGCAACCTGAATGGCGTGTTCCTGTCCGACGCGGGGACATCCTCCAACATCGTGCAGGGGAACTTCATCGGCACCGACGCCGCGGGCTCGCTGAATCTCGGCAACCTGAATCGCGGCGTGCTGGTCAGCAACGGCGCGACCAGCAATCATATCGGCGGCACCGCAGCCGGTGCGGGCAACCGGATCGCATTCAACAGTTGGCAGGGTGTCCTGATCGACAACGCGGGTACGACGGGCAACCCGATCCTGGGCAACGCGATCTACTCCAACACCCAGGTCGGCATCGACCTGGCCAATGACCAGGTCACCGCCAACGACTCGGGTGATGGCGACAGCGGCCCGAACAACTTGCAGAACTTCCCGGTGCTGATGAGTGCCGCTTCGTCCGGCGGCAACACGACGATCACCGGCTCGCTGAATAGCACGGCGTCGAGCACATTTCGCATCGAGTTCTTCTCCTCCCCGACCGTCGACGCCACCGGCTATGGTCAAGGGCAGACGTACCTCGGCTTTGTGAATGCGACGACTGACGGCTCCGGCAACGCTGCGATCAACACCACGCTGACTAGCAGCGTTGCGGCGGGCGAGTTCCTCTCGGCCACCGCGACCGATTCCGGCAATAACACCTCGGAGTTTTCCGCCACGGTCTCGGTCCGTGGTAACACGGGCCTGTGGATCTCCAGTCCCAACAATGGAGCGGCCGGTGGCCTGACGTGGAACTCGGGCACGATCGTGCAAATCGGCGATCCGAACCTGAGCTTCGAACCCGGCATAACGGCGGGCACCTTCTTCAAGACGGAATTCGACCTCAACACATTTGCCGCCGACGGTTTCGTGAACTTGAACGGCTTCCATTATGTCTCGCGGTCCGTGACCGTGGGCAGCGCCCATGCCGTGACGTTGAATCCGGGCGACCTGCTGTTGAGCACGGCTACCAATGAAACCCTGGGCGGCGTGGCGGTGTCAATCGACGACATCATCCTGTTCCGACCGACGACGGCGGGCGACTACAGCAGCGGAACATTCTCCGTCCTGCTGCAAAACCCGATGGGGGGCAGCGGGACTCGCGACTTCGCCCTGGTCGAAACGTCCACGGTCGTGGGCGGCG
Organism: Planctomycetota bacterium; assembly: GCA_043734065.1. Lineage (GTDB taxonomy): Bacteria > Planctomycetota > Planctomycetia > Planctomycetales > Planctomycetaceae > TH-plancto1. The sequence goes on along the minus strand of JAYTFV010000224.1, from coordinate 18,770 downwards.
TGACCTTGAACGCGGGGGACTTTCTGCTGACGGATGCGAATGCGGCCTACCGTAGCGATGTCAGCCTCTATCACGTCACCGATGTGGGGCCCGGAACGACTATCGGAACCCGCACCGAACTCATTGATGGCCAGAGCGCGGGCATTGGGTTCGGCTCGCAGATTTACGGATTGGAACTGATCCAGTCCAACACGACATTGGGAGGCGTGTCACTCACGGCCGGGCAATTGCTGATCTCGCTGAGCGCGTCCGATTCCGTGGGTGTGAACAACCTGGCCGTCACGAAATTCGACATCTTCTCGCTCACGGTCACCGCGACCGGCACGGGAACCAGTTCGGCTTCGGCTGCATTGCTGGTGCAGGGTTCGGACATCGGGCTCACAGCGAGTGGCGAAGAGTATGACGCGATTGCACTGTTGTCCCCGATCCCCATCACGCACGATGTCACCGTCGACACGACCAGTGATGCTGCGGACGGCGACACGTCGAGCATCGCGGCCCTCTCCGCCAACAAGGGAGCCGACGGCAAGATCAGCCTGCGCGAAGCGATCCTGGCCGCGAACGCCACGGCGGGGACCGACACGATTGAATTCAACATCGCCGCGCCGCTGGTCGGCGGGGCGCACACGATCGTCGTTTCGGCGGGCGGGCTACCCACCCTCACCGATGCCGTGATCATCGACGGCACGACCGACGCCGATTTCGCGGGCACGCCGATCATTGAGCTGAACGGGGGGAACGCCGGGGCCGGAGCGGAGGGCTTGCGGCTCAACTCGGGGGCCAGTGGCAGCACGATTCGTGGGCTGGTCATCAACCGCTTCGACGGCAGCGGCATTGATCTGAACAACTCGGACAACAACCTCATCGCTGGAAACTATCTGGGCACCGACGTGACGGGGACCACCGCTTACGGGAATGCCTGGTACGGGGTGAGCGTCACTGGCGGCAGCAGTGGAAACGTGATCGGCGGCACCACAGCTGCGGACCGCAACCTGATCTCGGGGCAAATGGGAGTTCACCTGGGGGCGTCGGGGATCATCCTGGATGGTGCCGGGACGACTGGCAACGTGATCGAGGGCAACTTCCTCGGGACGAGCGTCACGGGGAGCGCAGCGCTGGCGAATCATCACGGGGTGATCGTCACTAACGGAGCCGACGGCAACACCATCGGTGGCACGGCGGCGGGCGCGGGGAACGTGGTCGCAGCCAGTACCTACGAAGGCATCATCCTCGATGGCACCGCTCCCACTGGCAACGTGGTGCAGGGCAACTCGATTGGCACCAATGCCGCCGGTACCGCCGCACTGGGAAACATGGTCGGCGTGTATGTCAGCAGCGCGAACAATACGATCGGCGGAACGACGGTCGCGGCCCGCAACCTCATCTCGGGCAATACGGCCTATGGCATCGAAATCGATGGTGCCACGGCGACCGGCAACGTAATTGAGGGCAACTTCATCGGCACCAATGTCGGAGGCAGCGCGGCGCTCGCCAACGGGTCGACCGGCGTATTCATCACTGGCGGCGCGGCGAACAACACGATCGGTGGCTCAGTGGCGGGGGCGCGAAACGTGATCTCCGGGAATGCGGGGTCGGGAGTCGAGATCAACAACTCCAGCAATAACACGGTCGTCGCGAATGACATCGGGACCGATGCTTCGGGAAATGCCGCGCTGGCCAATGCCTCGGGCATCACGATTCACGGCACGTCCCAAAACAACACGATCGGCGGCAGCCTCGCCCAGGGCAATCTGATCAGCGGGAACACGGGGGGCGGCATCAAAGTCTACGACGCCACCGCCACGGGCAACGCGATCCAGGGCAACACCATCGGCCTCAACGCCAGTGGGTCAACTGCGCTGGCCAACAGTGTGGGCGTGCAGATCAGCAATGTCAGCGGCACCACGCTCGGCTATTCCGCCACCGGGGCGGGCAACGTGATCGCGGGCAACACGAACCAGAACATCTTTCTCAACGGAGGCACGTCCGACACGCTGGTGCGAGGCAACATCATCGGCACGAACGCCAGCGGATCGGCGGCGCTAGGCGGCACGTTCGGCATGCTCGTCTATGACTCGCCCCACAACATCATCGGAGGCACGACCGCCAGCGAGCGAAATGTGATCTCCGGCAATACCTATGGCATCGACCTGTTTGCCAGCGGAACGACGGATACCCTCGTCGAGGGTAACTGGATCGGCCTGGATCCCACCGGGACATTCGCGGTGCCCAACAGCGGGGCGGGCCTCATCATGGCCGACTCCTCCAACAACACGATCGGCGGCACGGCGGCGGGCGCGGGCAACATGATCTCTGGCAACGCTGGCACTGGCCTGGTTCTGAGCGGCTCCAACGCCACGGGCAACGTGGTCCAAGGCAACCTGATCGGCACCGATCCATCCGGCACGCTGATCATCGGCAACGCTGGATCGGGTGTCAGCCTGGGCAGCGGAGCCCACGACAACACCATTGGAGGAACGACGGCCTCGGCCCGCAATGTCATCTCCGGGAACCAGGGCGATGGCGTCTCCATTCAGGGGACGGGAACCACCGGAAACGTTGTCGAGGGGAACTACATCGGGACTGATCTGACGGGCGAGATCAACCTTGGGAACTCGGCCAACGGGGTGAATGTCTCGGCGACCGGGAACACGATCGGCGGAAGTAGCGTCGGCGCTGGCAACGTCATCTCCGGCAACAGCCTCCGCGGTGTCTATGTCACGGGCACCGGCGTCTCTGCCACAGTTCAGGGGAACTACGTGGGGACCGACAAGGACGGGTTGCAGACCCTGGGCAATACGTTCGACGGGATCGAGGTCAACTTCGGAGCGGGCGGAGTGACGATCCAGGACAACCTGGTGGCTGCCAATGGCCAGTGGGGGATCAACTTGAGTAGCACCGGAGCCGGAAACACCATTCAGGGGAACACCGTCGGCCTCAATGCCACCCAGATGGCCATCCTCGGGGGAACTGGCATCTATCTCTCGACCGACGGCAACACCATCACGGGCAACACGGTCGGTGGTTCAACCAACTATGGCATCTACCTGACCGGATCGGCAAAAAACACGATCCAGGGGAACTTCCTCGGGACCAACTCGCTGGGTGCGGCGGGACTCGGGAATGCTCTGCAAGGGATCGGCATCACGGGAGCTGGCTCTGACCACAACCTGATCGGAGGGACGGGTGTGGGCGAAGGCAATGTGATCGCCAACAATACCCAGGACGGAATCGCCTTCGCTTCGAGTGCCGGGTCCGGGAACGCGATCCTCGGCAACATCTTTCGCAACAATGGCGATCTGGCCATCGATCTGCATGACAACGGTGTCACCGCCAACGATGTGAACGATGTCGACACTGGTGCGAACGGACTGCAGAACTACCCGGTCATCACCTCGGCGGCCCTGAACGGGACCAACCTCACAGTCAGTGGCTCGCTCAATACCGATGGGCTGAGCACTCAATACCGCATTGAGTTCTACGGCAACCCGGCGGGCACGCAGGACGCCACCAACGGCGAAGGTCGCATCTATCTCGGCTCGACCAACGTCACGACCAACGCCAGTGGTGATGCGACTTTTTCGGCAGTGGCGCTTACGGGCGTCTCACTGGTCGCTGGTGACTCGGTCACTGCCACGGCCACCCGCATCGAAACCTCTGCTCAGGTCGGCATCAGCGACTTCCTGGCCTACGGCAGCACCTCGGAGTTCGCTGCCAACTTCGCGCTGACAGCAGCCAATTCCGCCCCGGTCCTCGTCGCCTCCTCGGTCTTGAATTCGATCAATGAAGATGATGTCACGAACAGTGGGACGCTGGTGTCGCAGCTGGTCGATACGGAAGTGACCGATGCGGATGCCGGTGCCTTGAAGGGTGTGGCGATCATCTCGGTTCCCACGACAAACGGCACCTGGGAGTACACCCTCAACGGGACCACCTGGCTCGCTGTGGGGACTCCTTCGACGACCGCAGCGCTCCTGCTCCCGGCGGATGCGACCGCAGCGATTCGCTTCGTCCCGAATGCCAACTTCAACGGCAATTCGGGACTGCTCAACTACAAGGCGTGGGACCAGACAACCGGGACAGCAGGCAGTCCAGCCGATGTGACATCCACTGGAGCCAGCACCGCCTTCAGTGTCGGCACGAACGGCACCAGTCTGTCAGTCGCAGCCGTCAACAATGCTCCCCGAGCTGCCGATGATCGCCTGGCACTCGATTTTGACGGGGTCGATGACAGCGTCTCGATCGCTGACTCTCCCTCCCTGCACATGACGAACTCGTTCACGCTGGAAGCCTGGATCAATCCCGAACCGTCCGCGAACTCCAATCGCATGATCCTCAACAAGGAAGGTGAATATGAACTCTCGATCTTCCCCAACGGCGAAATCTATTGGGCCGTGGCCAATACGACTCCGGGCTGGAGCTGGCAAGGCACGGGGCAATTTGTGGACAACGGAGTCTGGACGCATGTCGCTTTGACCTATGACGCCGGGGTTGTGACAACCTATGTCAACGGCGTCAGTGTCAATGTCTACTCGGGGTCAGGCACGATCGGTGATGTCTATCCCGCGCTGAACCAACTGACGATTGGCGGCCGGTTGAACAACCCCTCAGGCCAGTATTTTGATGGTCAGATCACCGACGTTCGCGTCTGGAACATTGCTCGCACGGGGGCTGAGATTGCGGGCAATATGAACGCGACGCTGACCGGCTCTTCCGAGGCCAATCTCGTGGGCAATTGGCGGTTCGAAGAAAACTCCGGCAGCACGGCCTTCGACAGCTCCGCGGCCCTCAATCAGGGAACTCTCGGCGGTGGCGTCGCGGGCCGACAGCCAGCGTGGGCGGGCGATAAGCTGCTGGAGGACACGACACTCACTGTCGCTGCGCCGGGCGTGTTGCTCAATGACTTCGATGTGGATGGCGACTCGTTGACTGCGGTTCTCGATACCGGACCGGCCCACGCTCTTGCATTTACGTTGAACGCTGATGGCTCGTTCACCTACACGCCTGCTGCAAACTTCACCGGCGTCGACACCTTCACTTATTACGTCAACGACGGCAGTCTCAACTCGACGACGGCGACGGTCTACTTGCACGTCACGCCCGTGAACGACGCTCCGACAATCAGCGCGGGCTCTCTCACGGCCGTTCTGGAAGACACCACTCAGCCTGCCGGGGCCACCATCGGTAGCCTGTTCTCCGGCAGCTTCAGCGATCCCGACGCGGGGGCGAGCCTGTCGGGGATCGCCGTCACCTCCAACACTGCCCCGATCTCGGAAGGGGTCTGGCAATACTCGACGGACAGCGGATCCAACTGGTTCGATATTGTTAGCGTCGGCGTGAATGGGCTGGCGCTGGATGTCAGCACGCGAGTGCGGTTTGTGCCCGCCGCCGATTTCAATGGCTCTCCGACAATCCTGTCGCTGCGGGGCCTCGACGACAGCTATGCGGGTGGATTCACCAGCGGAGCGACTCGCGTGCTGGTCGACACCTCCAGCCCCGGCGGAACCTCGGCCATCAGCTCCAGCCTGGTGTCGCTCAGCACCACCGTGATGGCGGTCAACGATGCGCCCGTGCTGATGGCGGGCAGTGTCAATAACCTGACGGTGTTGGAAGACTCCGGTCTGACCTCGCTGGGATTGGGGAGCCTCGTGTTCTCTCCGGGTGGAGGAGCGGATGAAGCAGGCCAGACGCTGACCTACCAAGTCACCACAATCCCGCACCCGACGTTCTTCGGAGTCGTCTACCTGGCAGACGGGACGACGCCCGTCACGGTGGGCACCTACACGCTGACCGAATTGCAGGGCATGCAGTTCCGCCCGGCAACCGATCGCAACGGCGGGCCATCGTTCTTCTCGTTCAGTGTGGTCGACTCGGGCGGCACGAGCAACGGCGGAGTGAACACGTCCGGGTATGCCATTCAGCTCAACATCACGCCCGTCAATGATGCACCGGTCATCTCCCTGCCTAGTGGCGCTGTGACCTTCATCGAGAATGGCACGCCCGTATTGTTCGATGCGGCTGCCCGCGTCACGGATGTCGACTCGGCCAACTTCGACACGGGCACATTGACGGCGTCGCTCCCGCTCAATGGTTCTGTCGACGATCGCATCACGATCCAAAATCAAGGCACCGGCGCGGGGCAGATCGGGATCAGCGGGGCGAATGTCACCTTTCAAGGCACCGCCATCGGCACCTGGACCGGCGGCACCAGCGGGGCCACGCCTCTGGTGGTGACATTCAACTCCAATGCGACGGTCTCAGCTGTCCAGGCTCTGGCCAGGAACGTGCAGTTCTCGAACGTCTCGGACAGTCCCTCGACGACAGCGCGATCGATTCGCATCGTGGTGACCGACGGCGATGGCGGCACCAGCAACAACGGGCAGAACACCTTAAACGTCGTCGCGGTCAACGATGCGCCGGTCCTCGACAACAGCGGCACGATGACGCTCGTGACGATCACGGAGGACAACCTCACCAACAGCGGCGATGCGATCGGGTCGATCATCATGAGCGCGGGAGGCGACCGCGTGACCGACCCCGATTCTGCGTTTGCCTTCGAGGGCTTTGCCGTCACGGGGCTCACCAGCGGCAACGGCACCTGGGAGTACACGATCAACGGGACCAACTGGTTCGCCGTGGGCAGCGCATCCGACAATTCCGCTCTGCTGCTGCGCGATACTGACCGGTTGCGATTCGTCCCCAATGGCCTCGATGGGACGACCGCCTCAGTGACCTTCCGCGCGTGGGATCAAACTAGCGGCACGCCGGGAACCCAGGTGGATGTCAGCGCCAACGGAGGCAGCACGGCGTTCAGTACGGCCAGCGAAACCGCCAACATCACGGTCACGGCAGTCAACGATGCTCCAGTCATTGCGACGAACACATTGTCCATCACTGAAGGCGGGACGGTCTTGCTCGGTGCCGCGAACATCAGTACCAGCGATCCTGATACGGCCTCCGCGAACCTGACGTATACGGTCAGCAATCTCAGCGGCGGTCAGTTTGAGTGGGTCGCCACGCCCGGTGCGGCGATCACGACGTTTACCCATGCGGACATCAAATCTGGATCTGTCCAGTTCGTTCACGACGGAGGTGAGTCGGCTCCCACGTATCAACTCACGGTCAGTGATGGCAGCCTGTCCGACGGTCCCAGCACGGTGACGATCGGCACGTTCACGAACGTCAACGATGCCCCGAGCTTCACCGCGAACTCGCTCACGATTTCTGAGGGCGGCACGGTGGTCCTGACGAACGCTCAAATCAACGCGACCGATCCCGATAACTCGGACTCGCAGTTGAGCTACACCGTGAGTGGCTTGTCGGGTGGGCAGTTCGAATTCGTCGCCGCACCGGGGTCGACGATCACGTCGTTCACGCAGGACGATATCAACAACGCCCGCGTGCAGTTCGTCCATGACGGTGGCGAGGCCGCTCCGATCTATTCGCTGACACTGAGTGACGGCAGCTCGAACGTGGGGCCATCGGATGCGGTTGTGACCTTCACGAATGTCAATGACGCCCCCGCGATCAGTGTCAATACGCTGACGATCAGCGAGGGAGGGACGGTCGTTCTGAGTCTCACGAACTTGTCGACGGCCGACCCGGACAACACTCCCGACCAGTCGACCTACACCGCCAGCAATGTGAGTCATGGGCAGTTCGAGTTCGTGGCTGCTACAGGCACGGCGATCACCTCGTTCACGCAGGCCGACATCATCGCCGGGCTCGTGCAGTTCGTTCACGACAACGGGAACCTCGCACCGGCGTATGACCTGACCGTGAGCGATGGCAGCCTGTCCAACGGGCCGAGCAGCGTGGCGGTGACGTTCACTCCGGTCAACGATGTCCCGACGATCAGCGCGGTGGTCAACCAGACGGTGAACGAGGACACCACCCTCGGGCCGCTCGTGTTCACGATTGGTGATTCCGAGACAGCGGCCACGGGCCTCGTGGTCACAGCGACATCGAGCGACGCAGCGCTGATTCCGAATGGGAACATCGTCCTCGGTGGTACGGGAGCGAATCGCACGGTGACGATCACTCCGGCTCTGAACCAGAACGGCGGTCCGGTCACGATCACGCTGACCGTTGACGATGGGACCGCGACGACGCAGACGGCCTTCGATGTGACGATCACGCCGGTGAACGACCTGCCGGTGATCGCTCCGCAGAGGTTCAACGTCAACGAGAACAGCCCCGTGGGAACGGTCGTTGGCGCGGTCATGGCCAGTGACGTGGATACCGGTGCGGTGTTGACGTATGCCATCGACGCAGGCAACACAAACGGGGCGTTCGCCATCGACCCTGTGACGGGCCAGATCACGGTGCTGAATCCGGCAGCGCTCGACTTCGAGACGACACCGCAGTACTTGCTCGCCGTCTCAGTCACCGACAGTGTGGGGGCTCCGCAGTCGGCCACGATCACAATCGATCTCAACGGCCTCAATGAGACGCCGACCTCGCTGAATCTGAGCAGCGCCAGCGTCAACGAGAACAGCCTGCTCGGCACCCCGGTCGGCCAGTTGTCGTCGACCGATGTCGATACCGGTGACACGGCGACCTACTCACTCGTCGATGATGCAGGGGGCCTGTTCGTCGTCGATTCGCTCTCCGGCCAGATCACCGTCAACGGGAGTCTCGACTTCGAGACCGCCAGCAATCACACGATCATCGCCCGCGTCACTGACTCCGGCGGACTGACACTGGACCGGAGGTTCATGATCTCGCTGGTCGATCTGAATGAGGCTCCAGTCCTGGTCGGAGGTGCATTCGGTCTGCCCGAGAACAGCGCCAACGGCACGCTCATCGGCACGCTCAGTGCCAGCGATGTCGACGCGGGCGATCAACTGACGTTCACACTCGTGAGCGGTAACACCGGGGGAGCGTTCGCTATCGACGCGGTCACCGGTGCGATCACGGTCGCGAACACCGCGGCTCTCGACTTCGAAGCGCACAGCACATTCTCGCTCATCGCTCAGGTGGCCGACCGGGCGGGCCTGACCAATCAGCAGACAGTCAGCGTCTCGCTGAGTGACGTGAACGAGCAACCGGTCATCCTCGCGGGCACCTACCACATCCACGAGTGGTCGTCGGTCGGTAACCTGGTCGGCATCGTCGCGGCCAGCGATGTGGATGCGGGTGATGTGTTGACCTACTCATTCGTGGCAGGCAATACGGGCGGCCGGTTCGCGATCGATCCGAATTCGGGAGACATCACGGTCGCCAACGCGGCGTACTTTACCCACGAATCCCAGTCGTCGTTCACGATCACCGTCCAGGTTCAGGACACTGCCGGTCTGGCTCGCTCGGCCGACATGACGATCCTCATCGACAATGTCAACGTGGCGCCGGTGGCTGTGAATGACCAGTATACGCTCTCGCAATTCCAATCGTTGACGACGGTCGCGATGACGGGAGTGATCGCCAACGACAGCGACTCTGATTCGGTTTCGATCACCGCCACTATAGTGCAGGGCCCGCAGCACGGCACGCTGACATTCAACGCCGATGGGACGTTCACCTATGTCGCCGATCACCTGTACTTCGGCATGGACTCGTTCACGTATGTCTTGAATGATGGATTGGAATCGAGCGGCGTGGCCACGGTGTCGCTGACCGTGGGACTCCTCGCTCCGAGTGGTGGCAGCCTGAATGGCAATTCCGGTACTGGCACCACGACCACCACGACCACCAATGCGGGAGTCGACAGTGGCAATAATACCGCGGTCACACCTGTCGTCTCCACTGTCACGACTGCTTCCAGCGGTGTCACGCGACAGGCCATTGCATCCACGGGTGGATTGATCGGAGTCTATTCCAGTCAAGCCCATGACGAAGCTGTCCCACCGTCGACGAGCGAGACTGGGGACGACTTCTTTGTACGCAGTACCCGTATCGGCGATCTCGTCAGTGGATCACGTGGCTTCCTCGCGCCGCGATCCACCATGAGGGAGACTTTGTATCGGATGCCGGATCTGATTCCCGTGATCGCGACCCTGATTCCCGATTCGCTGCATAACCTGACGCACGCGATCCTCGAAAACCAGACGATGTGGAATGATCTCAACTCCTTCCGCGATCAACTGGAGAGCCAGCAGCACTCCTCGGCTCTCGTCGAAGACATCGTTGTGGGCACGACCACAGCTGTCACCGGGGGTCTGACGGTCGGCTACGTCATCTGGTTGATCCGGGGCGGCTCGCTGCTGGCGACAATGATCTCGGTGATGCCGACCTGGATGTCGTTCGACCCCCTGCCGGTGATGGACCGGTTCGAGGAGGAGAGGTCCGAGGAAGACAAGGAGTCGCTGGCTTCGATCGTGACGGGGGGAGCGGGAGACAGGGGGTAAGGCTGGCAAAGAGAAATTCGAATATCGAATATCGAAGCCCGAAGCCCGAAGCCCGAAGCCCCAAGCCCCAAGCCCGAATTTCTCCATAGTCTGATGACGAGTCCGCAACTGGCTTGCCACCTATGGGCGCTACGCCTCACAATGCGCAGTCCTCATGCTTCTTTGAGGACACCGCCCCGCGCTGACTCCCACCTGACCATCCAACATGCCCGCCATCACCAAGCTGCTCGTTGCCAACCGGTCCGAAATTGCGATCCGTGTGTTCCGCTCGGCCCATGAATTGGGGATTCGGACGGTGGCGGTGTACGCCTATGAGGACCGGTATGCGCTGCATCGCTTTAAGGCGGATGAGGCGTACCAGATCGGCGTTCCTGGCGAGCCGATTAAATCGTATCTGAACATTCCGGGGATCATTGCCGCTGCGAAACTGGCCGGGGCCGATGCGATCCATCCGGGGTACGGGTTCCTGTCCGAAAAGCCCGCGTTCGCGCAGGCCTGTGCCGATGCCGGAATCATTTTCGTCGGGCCGAAGGTTGAGCACCTCGAAGCTCTCGGTGACAAGACAGCCGCCCGCAAGATCGCGATCCTGGCGAAGGCTCCGATTCTCAGCGGCACTGACGACGCCCTCAAAGACGCGGACGAAGGAGTCATCGCCGCCAAGAAGCTCGGCTACCCGGTGATCCTCAAGGCGGCACACGGCGGCGGTGGACGGGGCATGCGCGTCGTCGAGAGCGAAGACCAGTTCATCGCGTCTTACGAAACCGCCCGCCGCGAATCGCTCACCGCCTTCGGCAGCCCCGACATCTTCATCGAGAAGTACATCCGCCGCGCCCGGCATATCGAAGTCCAACTGCTCGGCGACAAGCACGGGAATCTGGTTCATCTATTCGAGCGTGACTGCTCGGTCCAGCGGCGGCACCAGAAGGTGGTCGAGCTGGCCCCGGCACCGAACCTTGATCCGAAGGTCCGCGAGGCTCTCTGCCAAGCAGCTGTGAACATCGGCAAACAAGTCGGTTACGAGAACGCTGGCACGGTGGAGTTCCTCGTCGATGCCGACACGAACCAATACTTCTTCATTGAGGTCAACCCCCGCATCCAGGTCGAACACACCGTCACGGAGGAAGTCACCGGGTTCGACATTGTGAAGTCGCAGATTCTGATCGCGCAAGGGGTCCGCCTCGACGATCCCGAAATCGGCATGACCTCGCAAAGCGTCATCAAGACCAACGGCTTTGCGATCCAGTGCCGGGTCACGACCGAAGATCCGGAGAACAACTTCACGCCCGACTACGGACGCATTGCTCACTACCGGTCGACGGGTGGCATGGGGGTCCGGCTGGATGCGGGTTCCGCCTTCTCGGGTGCCGTCGTCACGCCCTACTATGACTCGTTGATGGTCAAGGTGACCGCTCGCGGACGACGGTTCGTCGATGCGATCTCGCGGATGGAACGGAGTCTGGCCGAGTTCCGTGTGCGCGGCGTGAAGACCAACATTCCGTTCCTCATCAATCTGCTCGCTCACCCGCAGTTTATCTCGGGACTCTGCACGACTCGCTTTATTGACGACACCCCCGAGCTGCGGACGATCCCCAAGCGGCGCGATCGGGCGACCAAAATCCTGTCGTACCTCGGCGATGTGATCGTCAATAAGAATGCCCTGGTGAAGGGGCGACCCGTCGGAAAGCGCATCCTGCCCGCGCCGATTCCCAAATCGAACCGCACCGTCGACACCAAAGACCCGCTGCCCACTGGAGCACGCCAGGTCTTCCTCGATCAGGGGGCCAAGGGACTCTCGAAGTGGATTCTCGATCAGAAGCAGCTGCTCATCACTGACACCACGTTCCGTGATGCGCATCAGTCACTGCTCGCGACACGCGTCCGGACGTTCGATCTGCTGCAGATCGCGCCGATCTATGCCGAGAAACTCCCCCAGCTCTTCTCGATGGAGATGTGGGGTGGGGCGACATTCGATACGACGATGCGGTTCCTGAAGGAGTGCCCGTGGGACCGGCTGGCCGAGATGCGCAAAGCCTGTCCGAACATCCTGTTTCAGATGCTGCTGCGGGCCTCGAACGCCGTCGGCTACACGAACTACCCCGACAACATCGTGCGCGAGTTCGTGAAGGAAGCGTACCAGTGCGGGAACGATGTGTTCCGCGTGTTTGACTGCCTGAACTGGGTGCCGAACATGCAGGTGGCGATGGACGCGGTCTGCAACGCGGGCGGCATCTGCGAGGCGGCCATCTGCTACACCGGCGATATCACCAACCCGAATCGCACAAAGTACGACCTCAAGTATTACGTGAATCTGGCCAAGGAGCTGGAACGGATGGGGGCTCATATTCTGGCCATCAAGGACATGGCCGGGCTGTGCAAACCCGAGGCAGCTGCCAAGCTCGTGAAGACGCTGAAGCAGGAGATCGGCATCCCGATTCACTTCCATACGCATGACACCAATGGGATTCAGGCGGCGTCCTATCTGCGGGCCGCCGATGTCGGCGTCGACATCGTTGACTGTGCGATGGCTCCGCTCTCGGGCGGCACCTCCCAGCCGAACCTGAACACGCTCAGCGAGTCGCTGCGGTTCCAGCCGCGCGACCCCGGCCTCGATACGCGGACGCTCGACGAGGTCGCCGAATACTGGCGGTCGGTGCGGCAGTTCTACACCGCGTTCGAGAGTGATCCGCTGGCCGGGACTGCGGATCTCTACAACCACGAGATGCCGGGTGGACAGTACACGAACCTGTTTGAGCAGGCTCGGTCGCTCGGCCTCGAAGACCGTTGGAGCGAGGTCTGCCGCCTGTATGCCGAAGTGAACCAGATGTTCGGCGACATCGTCAAGGTGACGCCGACCTCGAAGTCGGTGGGGGACATGGCCCTGTTCATGGTGGCCAACAATCTCACGTGCGATGAGGTGCTCAACGGCACGCGCGAGCTGTCGTTCCCCGAGGGGGTCATCGACCTCATCAGTGGAGCGATGGGCCAGCCGCCGGGCGGATTCCCGCTGCAAGTGCAGAAGCGCATCCTCGGCGATCGGAAGCCGTTCACCGGACGACCGGGGGCCGAACTGCCCGATGCCGACTTCGAAGCCGCCCGCAAGAAGATCGTCGAACTGCTGGCGGGCGAGCCGGTCGAGGAAGTGTGGCTCAAGCGGCACACGTTGTCGTACCTGCTCTACAACAAGGTCTACGAAGGCTACGCCGCCCACCGCCGCAAGTTCTCCGACACCAGCGTCCTCCCCACGCCGAACTTCTTCTACGGCATGCAGCCCGGCGACGAGATCACGCTCGACATCGAGTCGGGCAAGACCCTGTTCATCAAGTTCCTGAACGTCGGCCAGCCGCATCCCGATGGCACGAGAACCGTCTCGTTCGAACTCAACGGCCAACCCCGCGATGTGACGATCACCGACGCCTCTGCCGCCCCCCAACAAGCCGCCCGCGCCAAAGCCGACCCCGATGACCCCGCCGAAATCGGCGCCACCATGCCCGGCATGGTCGTCCTCGCCCCCGTGAAGTCCGGTGAGGCCGTGACCAAGGGCCAGAAGCTTCTGACCCTGGAAGCCATGAAGATGGAGACCTCCATCTACGCCGACCGCGACGGCACCGTCCGCGATGTCCGCGTGAAGCCAGGTGATGCGGTGGAGACCGGGGATTTGCTACTGACGCTGGAGTTCAAGGCGGAGTAGTTTTGAGCAAAGCAATAGATCGCAGAGGACGAGTATGGCCCGATTTGACAATCCTAAAGTGCTAGCTCGCATCGGTGAGTTCTTTTGCCTCTTGAAGCATGAGGTGAATGCTATCCGACGTTATGAGCTTGCACGCGAGTTGGCGGAGATGTTGGCATCTTGCGGTCTTGACCGGACTCTGACTGCCTTTGGCCCGTATGAGAAGCTGGCCCAATCCTGTCAGTGCAACGCTAAATTGAGCGAGCTGAATATGACGCAGTTTCAAGGCTTGTTGGAGCCTGCGAAATCTGTTGCATACGATGATATCGGTTCCTTTTCAATCATTGTTTCTGATCGAAAAACGATACCTGCAGACTTGGTCTTCCTGAATCAGAAGGCTGAGAAAGGACTCATGACGGATACACAAGCGGCATTGATACAGGACACTATTCAGTGCCTTCGTGCCAAGTCCTATCGTCCAGCCATCGTAATGGCCTGGTGTTTTGGATTCGACATGATTCGCGAATGGATATTCCGTGACCCCAGTCGTCTACAAGACTTCAATTCGCTGCTTCAGAATCGCACCCAAAAAGACGGTGGCAGGATTGTGGGCGATTACCAGGATTTCTACAAAGAAAAAGAAGTCTTTGTTCTCGATATATGTCGCGATGCAACAGGATCGTTGTGTGATTTCTCGACTAAAACGCATCGTCAACTTCAGGTGCTTCTTGATGAGCGCAATTCCTTTGCTCACGCCAACACATTCGAAGCCACTCAAGCACAGGCATTCGCATATGTTGAAAGGCTCATCAGAGTCGTCAACTCACCGCCGTTTGCGTAGACGAGTATGCGGCGGCGTGAACAGGTCAATATTACTCTGGGGGCGGGGTGGCCCGATCGAAGTGGTTGCGTGTGCCACGGCTCTGTGATCCGTGCTGATCCACCGGCAATGCCGATTTCCAAGAAGCACTGCCCACAGAGCAGTAGCACACGATGACGGGAATTCGCCCTCTGTTTGTTGACGGGTTAGACGGACTCAAGCCATCTCTGGACTGTACTGGGCATTGCTTCGGCGGGTTGTTTCGCCCTTACAGGGCTGGGGTCATATTGGAACCCATAACCCAGAGCGGCGCTCCCGATGGTCGCTGTGCCCTGGGCTGGTTTGTTTGGCCCTTTCAGGGCGTCTGGTATGATCGAGTCACGTTATGGTCTCGGTGGATGCGGATCGGACAGCCGGAGTTTCGGAGACCATGTCCGAATCGCCCCGAAGGGGCAGTGACAAATCAGCCCAGGGCAGAGCGTAGCGGCGTGAGCCGCGCAGCGCCGCGCTGGGTTTGAATACGAGAGGAGCCCAAGCCCTGAAAAGGCGGCACAAGGTCGTACCACGGCGTGTTGTTTCGCCCTTACAGGGCTGCGGCCTCGATGGGGATCGTGACCCAGGGCGGCGCTCCCTTCGGTCGCTGTGCCCTGGGCTGGTTTGTGGCTGCCCTTTCAGGGCGTGCGGCACTGGGGATGGTTGAGTGGCGTCATGGTCTCGGTGGATGCGAATCTGTCGCCGGGGTTTTGATGGGCACCTCCGAAACGCCCCGAAGGGGCAGCGACAGATCAGCCCAGAGCAGAGCGTAGCGGCGAATGCCGCGAAGCGCCGCCTTGGGTTTGAAGGACGAGAGGAGTTCAAGCCCTGTAGGGGCGACACAACGGCGCGCCACGGCGGGTTGTTTCGCCCTGACACGGCTGGATCGAAATCGGAACCCATGACCCAGGGCGGCGCTCCCGTTGGTCGCTGTGTACAGGGTTGGCCCAACATTTTTCCGGCCATCCCTCCGGGCTTGTGGTGATCGGGAAACAACCAGTCGGCAGAACCCGCTCAATGGTTCCGTTCACAGATTCCAGAGGTCGGTCGCGAGGCTCTCGCTCATTTCCCATTGGCTCTCGTCCCCCCACTCGTGACGCGGTGCATTTGTCGAGACAAGCCTCTAAAATCCCGGCGTCGATGTCTCTCGGGGAACACCACAGCACCTCTTGACGAAATTCGAAGCGGAATCGTGGCATGCAGCCCGCAGTGGTCTTATTGAGTGGCGGACTGGATTCGGCGACCGTGTTGGCGGTGGCCCGGAGGCAGGGGTTCGCCTGTCATGCCCTGTCGTTTGATTACGGGCAGCGGCACCGCCATGAACTGGAGGCTGCGGCGCGGGTGAGCGCGGCACTGGGGGCCTGCGAGCATCGGGTCTGTCCGCTCGACCTGCGGGTGTTTGGCGGCTCGGCGCTGACCTCGGACATCGCCGTGCCAAAAGACCGCGACGAGTCGCAAATGTCGACCGGGATTCCGATCACTTATGTCCCGGCCCGCAACACGATCTTTCTGTCCGTGGCTCTCGGCTGGGCGGAGATCCTCGGAGCGCACGATCTCTTCCTGGGCGTCAATGCCGTCGACTACAGCGGCTACCCCGACTGCCGTCCCGAGTTCATCACTGCCTTCGAACAGCTCGCGAACCTCGCCACCAAGGCCGGAGTCGAGGGCACTCGCTTCCGCGTTCACACGCCGCTGATCCACCTCACCAAGGCTCAGATCATCGCCCTCGGTATGTCGCACGGTGTCGACTATAGCCTGACTCACAGTTGCTACGACCCTGGCCCGCGCGGCGTCCCGTGCGGGCATTGCGACAGTTGCCTGCTCCGGGCCAAGGGTTTCGCCGATGCGGGGTTGGCAGACCCGGCGTTGTGAGCGAGAATGGACCCGTGCAAGGGGGACCGTTCCCACGACAGAGGACGAATTACGATGCAAGCTCAATTGGAACGTCTGATCTATCAAATCGAATTGGGACACGGGGAGAAACTGTCACTTCCCCCAGCCATGATCGACAGCGTGGGGGAAGGCCGGTGGACGATCATCATTCAAACGACACAGCCTGCCTCCGGGCCGATGCGAGATCACAGTGCTTTCCTGGACAGTTTCTCACCCGCCGATGAGGGGCTGTACGATGACTGTCCGGGCCGGTGATTTGTGGGTGGCCGACATTGCATTTACGAACGGGGCCGCATCCAAGCGGCGGCCAATTCTGGTGCTGTGGATCGAGGGGGCTGATGCGGTCGTCGCGGCAGTGACATCCGCTGCTCCGCGTTCGCAGTCCGATGTGTTGCTGCAAGAGTGGGCGGCAGCTGGGTTGCGGGTGCCGTCCACCGTCCGCCTGGCCCGGCTGGATTGTTTGGAACAGTCGTTGCTGCGGCACCCGCTGGGAACACTGTCCAACGCCGACGCGATTCAAGTGCGAGAGGTCTGGGATCGATGCATTAAGCCGCAATTCTGAAGAAGTGTGGCAGCGAGGGGGAGGCGAGGTGGCCTAGTCCGGCGTTGTGAGTCGCAGCCCCGTGAAGTCTGGCTGGCGAATGCACCCCCACCCGCTTCTTTCCCCGGTACATCCTTGATCGGCCTTGCTCTTCCGACGAGGATGTCACCTGTTGCCAACTGTTCCCCTGCGACCGAGTCTGCTGGGCTGGTCGAGGTGACCAAAGAAACACCCCCGAGGAGACACGCATGAGCCAGTCGCTGGTCACCATTGGGACATACTGGGATCCGGTAGAAGCCCGCCTCGCGCGGATTTATCTGGAGGAGGCGGGGATTCGCTCGATCCTGCAAAACGAACACTCCGTCACCATGAACTGGCTGGAGTTCGCAAACGCCTTCCGAGGGGTGCAGCTGCAGGTCGACTCGTCGGATGTGGATGCGGCGATCAAAGTCCTGGAGCAGAAGTCGCCCATGACGGATGAGATCGGGGATGAGTGGGACACTCCCCCGGAGACAACGATGGAAGAGGGCGAGGAACCGCCCGCAGAGTCCGAGTCCACCCCTCCAGTCAGCCCCGAGTTGGACGCCGAGAAGGACGCTCCTTTGAATCAGCGGGAGCAGCGGATCAAGCGGGCTTTTGTGACCTCGATTGTGGGGCTGATATTCCTGCCGCTGGAGTTTTACTCCACGTACCTGCTGGGAGTGTATTTGATTTCGAAAGAACCAGTTCGTCCCTCACTTCGCCAGACGGCTCGCAAGGCGGCCATCATCAATGGAGCGGTACTGCTGGGATACTTCCTGTTCGCCTGGCAAAGCAGTCAGTACGGATTAAATCCTTTCGAGGAGATTTTCTATTCGCTCTTTGGGTAGCGCTCACCTCACCCCAGCGCCGCCCGCTTCTCGGCGATCGTCTTCACGTGATGCGGGATGTGGCCGGTGATGCGGGTCAGCAGCGTCTCGATCGTCAGCAGACCATCGTGAGAATGCTTCCCCGCTCGCTGAAACGTCTTGACGGGCAGCGTCCGCAGGATGCCAGCGAGGTGCCTTCGGACGACCTCGATCAGCTGCAGTTCCGTCTCCAGGTCGCGCTGGTCATAGGCCAGCTTGGCGGCGAACTGGTCGGGGTCGCCGCTCAGCAGCAGCGGCTCGTCCTCGGCAATGACGCGCTTGATGCGGTCGGCGTAGACTGGCTCGAAGTCGGCGATGTGGCAGATCACCTGCCGCGTCGACCACTTGCCGGGGATCGGGGCGGAGTTGAGCTGGGCGGGAGTCATTCCTTGAATGGCCTGCCGCAGGGCCACCGGACCGGCGAGGTAATCGACAATCAACGCAGCGTGGCTCATGTCTGTTCCCCTGTGATTGGTGCAGGGGATGATACACGGCAGCGTACGGGAAGTGAATCAATTTCCTGGGGCGTGAGAACTCAGCCGAAGGCCAGAGCCTTCGGGGCGGTCACTGAGGAATTCATGCC
>JAYTFV010000223.1:0-16414 GCA_043734065.1 Planctomycetota bacterium | reverse complement strand
GACGAGGAGCATGAGCAATCGGAAGCGGGGCTCGGGCATCGTCAAACTCCTGTCGGGTGCCCGCACTCTGGCGAGTGCAGCTACCTCACCGACCGACCCACAAATCGACCACGCCCAGCACCAGGATCCCGACACTCACCGCCGCGTTGACATGGAAGAAAGCGGTGTTCACCCGGCTGAGATCATCGGGCCGCACGAGCCAATGCTCATACGCCAGCAGCAGAGCCAGTACGACCACTCCGCCCAGGAACACCGGCCCCAGCGGTGCGAACTTCCACAGGGCGACGAGGGCCAAGACCGTGCAGAAGTGGCTGAACGCGGCGATCCGGAGCGCCGCCGGAATTCCCACGCGAGCTGGGATGCTCGACAGTCCTCGCTCCCGGTCGAAGTCGGCGTCCTGAGTCGCGTACAGGATGTCGAACCCTCCGACCCAGAAGAAGATGACTGCCGCCAACAGCGCTGCGGGCAAGTCGACAGTGCCTCGAATCGCGATCCAGGCGGCAATGGGGGAGAGCATCAATGCCGCGCTCAACCAGTAGTGGCACAGCCAGGTGAACCGCTTGGCATACGAGTACCCCAGCAGGAACAACAATACTGGAACCGACAAATACATTGGCCAGCGATTCGGCAGGAAGATCAACGTCGTCGCCACAAAGCCGATCGAGCAGACGAGTACAAACAGCGTCACTGCCTGCGGCGTCAACAGCCCGGCAGGGATGTGACGCCGCACCGTGCGCGGGTTGGCTGCGTCCATGTCGCGATCCACCAACCGGTTAAACGCCATCGCCGCTGACCGGGCCAGCACCATGCACAGCAGAATCCCAAACAGGTCTCGCCAGCGGAACTCGGTCAGTCGCCAGGCGAGGATGGCCGAGAACAGCGCAAACGGCAGGGCGAACA
Source organism: Planctomycetota bacterium (assembly GCA_043734065.1). GTDB lineage: Bacteria > Planctomycetota > Planctomycetia > Planctomycetales > Planctomycetaceae > TH-plancto1. The sequence continues at coordinate 15,514 of JAYTFV010000223.1, read as the reverse complement.
GCGTATGGCTGAACCGGATGAGTTCGAGGAAGTGGCGGATGCGGGGGAGCATGGGGAGTCGGGAGTCGGGGGTCGGGAGTCGGGGGTCGGGAGTCGGGAGCTGGGAACTGGGAACTGGGGTCTTTCACTCACCACTCACCACTCACCACTCATCACTCATCACTGATCTCTCACCACTCAACAGAGGTTCTCAGACTCTCCTCTGGCGTGCAATCGAAAGGGAAATGAAAACGCTCGGGAGGAGTCACTCGTTTGTAAGAACGCTGACATCTGGTTTCAGTTCCCCGCCTCTGTCTGCCATAATCCCCGCCCGCGCTCCGCCTCTGGTTGACTGCTGACCGCTGACTGCTGATCGCTGATCGCTGAAAGCTCCCCCTTCATGCCGCTCCTGAACATCACCGAACTCAGTTACCACCTGCGTGGCAAGGCCCTGCTCGATGCGGTCTCCTGCCGGGTCGAGCCTCGGGAGCGGATCGGCCTGCTCGGTCGAAACGGGGCGGGCAAGACGACGTTCATGCGGCTGTTGTGTGGGGAGATCGAGGGGGACGGCGGGACGCTGGCGTTCACACCCGGCTCGCGCGTGGCTCGTCTGCCGCAGGAGGTTCCCATCGACCTCGCGGGGCCCGTGACGGAGATCGTGCGGCAGGGGTTCGACGCCCAGAGCCAGGAACCGGAGTGGCAGGAGGAACAGCGGGCCGAGCAGATCATTCAGATGATGGAACTCAACCCCGAGGCGGCGTTCGAGCAGCTCTCCTCGGGGATGAAGCGCCGCGTGCTGCTCGCGCGGGCCATCGTCTCGCGGCCCGACATGCTGCTGCTCGACGAGCCGACGAACCATCTCGACCTGGACTCGATTCAGTGGCTGGAGACGTTTCTGGGGCGTTGGGATGGGGCCTTGATCTTCGTGACCCACGATCGCCAGTTCCTGCGCCGACTCGCCACGCGGATCATGGAGATCGATCGCGGAAAGCTGTTCGACTGGTCGTGCGACTATGACACGTTTCTGGTGCGGAAGGAGGCCGCGCTGGCCGTCGAGGACAAGCAGAACGCCCTGTTCGACAAGCGGCTGGCCATCGAAGAAGTCTGGATTCGGCAGGGGGTCAAGGCCCGCCGCGTCCGCAACGAAGGGCGAGTCAAGGCCCTCGAAAAGCTGCGCATCGTGCGCGGTGATCGCCGCGACCGCGTGGGCAAGGTCCGTCTCGAAATCCAGGAGGCCGAGCGCAGCGGGGCGCTCGTCGCGGACCTCAAGAATGTCACGTTCAGCTACCCCGGTCGCACGATCGTCGACACGTTCTCGACGACCGTCATGCGGGGCGACAAGATCGGGATCATCGGTCGCAACGGGGCGGGGAAGACGACTCTGCTGCGGCTGATCCTCGGCGAGTTGGAGCCGACCTCGGGCAAGGTCCGGCTCGGCTCTAACCTGCAGATCGCGTACTTCGACCAACTGCGGCAGACGCTCAATGAAGACGAGACGGTGCAGCAGAACGTCGGCGATGGCTCCGACACGATCACGATCAACGGGGTCGACAAGCATGTGATCGGGTACTTGCAGGATTTTCTGTTCGCCCCGGACCGAGCGCGGACGCCGATCAAGTACCTGTCGGGAGGGGAACGCAACCGCGTGCTGCTGGCGCGATTGTTCTCGAAGCCCGCGAACATCCTGGTCCTTGATGAACCGACGAACGACCTCGACATGGAGACGCTGGAGCTGCTGGAAGAGCGGCTGGTCGACTTCCACGGGACCGTGCTGACCGTGAGCCACGACCGCGAGTTCCTGAACCATGTGGTCACCAGCACGATCGTCTTCGAGGACGACAGCGTCCGCGAATACGTCGGCGGCTATGACGACTGGATCCGCCAGCGGGCCCTCGCCACCGAAGCCGACACGAAAGCCCCAGATGCGACCCCGACCTCCGGGAGCTACCCCACTCCCGTCCCCCGTGCGCGCAAGCTCTCGTTTAAGGAGCAGCGAGAACTAGAGGCGCTGCCTGTGCTGATCGAGACTCTCGAAGTCGAGATCCGCGACCTGCACACCGACATGGCGATGCCGCAGTTCTACCAGCAAGCGGGCGAGAAGATTGCCCAGGTGCAAAAGCAACTCACCGACCGCAAGGCCCAGCTGGCGAAGGCGTTTTCGCGGTGGGAGGAACTGGAGTAGTCGTACGGGAACCCCGTAGCTGCGTTCGCCAGAACGCGGGCTGCCTGAACTCGCCCCCGAACAATTGCAGCAGCCCCGCGCGGATGTCTGCCCCAATCGAGAGCGTCGAGACCACTTGCCCACGTTCTGGCGAACGTAGCTACCGGCAGAATCTCACGGCTCAAGGGAGCGGGATCACCATCGACATCGGACCTCAACCCACTCACGCCGCCCGCACATGAGCGGCGGCCCCGCGCGGGAGCCTGACGCGGAAGGTACTCCCCAATCCCGGTCCGGGGCTGCTGGCGGAGATCGAGCCATCGTGGGACTCGACGATCTTGCGGGTCAAGGACAGGCCCAGGCCGGTGCCCTGACCCACATCCTTCGTGGTGAAGAACGGCTCGAAGAGCTTCTGGTGCGTCTCCGGCGTCATGCCGCAGCCGTCATCCTGGAACGCCAAATCGACCTCGTCCGAAGTCTCATCAAGGCTGATCCGCAGCACGCCGCCGGGGGTCATGGCTTGCAGGGCGTTCGCCACCAGATTCAACACGACCTGCCGAATCTCCTGGCCGCAGACCCACGCCTCGGAAGGGTGGTGCGTCTCGAACACGATCTTGCGATCGTTGTATTTGCCGAGGTGGCCGACCAGTTCCACGACCTCGCGGACGATGGCGGTCACATCGTAGAAGTTCTTCTCGCCGCTGGAACTGTGGGCGAAGTCGAGCATGCGATGGGTGATGTTTTTGCAACGCTCGGTCTCGTGGCAGATCATCTGGCTGTATTCACGGCCCTCGGCGTATTCGGAGGGCTTCCACTTTTCGATCGGCACGGTGAACTGCCGCGCGATCGAATCGGCACAGATGGCGATCACCCCCAGCGGGCTGTTGATCTCATGCGCCACTCCGGTGGCCAAAAACCCCACGCCCACGACCCGCTCCGATTGCAACAGCTTCTGGGCCTGCATCTGAATCTGCTCGTCCTGGTTCCGGACCACATCCTGGAACTTCGTCGTCATCAGGTTGAAGGCCGTCGCCAGGCGGTGAATTTCGTCCCGCGTCGAGACGGTCGCCCGATGGGAATAATCGCCCGTGGCCACCCGGTCGAAGTCTGCCTGGAGTGTTCCGAGCGGTTTGATAATCCAGAAGTAGCCACCGGCTGCGAGGGCGATGACCACTCCAATTGCAGTCAAACCGAAGCCCATGGAGAGCCAGGCATAGAGATGATGGTCGGCCTGAGCCTGCTCCAGCAAATTCCGCAGATGAGCGGACGGGTCGGGCATCTGAGTCGATTGATCGATCAGGTCGGACGTGATTTCCAGCATCCACTGGGTCTGCCGGGATCTTTTGTCGGTTTCACCGAGATCCTGGGCGGCACTTCGCAGATGATCGAAGCCTTCGTCGATCGCTTGAAACAGAATCGCCATCTCGCGATTCTGACCGGTGGAGCCAGTCGTCAGGCAGCCGCACTGTTCGAGTTGGTCGCGAAATGCTCCTACCCGGGCCTCGACCGATTTCTGACGATCCACGAACTCCTGCTGCTGCAATTTGGACCAGACCGTGAGCTTGGCGGTATCATCCCACTCGGGCATGGGCACCACCAAGGGGGCCACGAGCGAACTGAACGCCGCGATCAAGTCCTCTCGGTGCGGAGCGTCATTGATGCTCGTTTCCAGGTTTTGAATCATACGGGAATGCGCCCGCCAACTCAGGGCACTGGTCGCCCCAAATAGAATCAGCAATACGGAGAGCAACACCAGCCCGCACGTCAGCTTACCGCCAATCGACCGTGTCGAGAGCATGTGCCACCTCCCTGTGACTGTTCCGCTTAATCCGTCCCGGTGCGCGACATCGTTCGCTACGACCTGGGTTGCGGAGTGTAATCGGCGAGGGAGCGCCGACTCAAGGGGTTTCCGGTGCCGTGGCGACGTTCGCCAGAACGTGGACGGGGGGCAAAGACTTCCGAAGTCTTCTGAGACTTCCGAAGGAGTGTGGTCGCCATTCTACGCAGAAGTCCCGGAATCCGAGCCTCTCTTCCACTCTTCGGGGTGCCCTCACGTCTACCCCAGGCTGGCTCCCTGGGTCATTTCCCCACCCCGAAGGGGTTCCAGCCAATAGCCGGTGGTGAGCGAAGCGACACCACCGGTCCGCATTCCCCAGAAGAGTTTGTATCCCGAAGGGATTCCAGCCGCTGTGCTGGCGTCCACGATGTGCCGGGCTGCAATCCCTTCGGGATAGGCTGACTCGGGCACCCGCTGACCGGTGGTGACGCTGCGCTCACCACCGGCTATGGGCTGGAATCCCTTCGGGATAGTCGGGCTGTCGAACAGAGCGAGTGGAGCCAGTCCACGCAGGTTTGAGCCACCCCTGTGGGGCTGAGGACGGGAAAGACTTCCGAAGTCTCCGGAGACTTCGGAAGTCTTCGGCCACCGCGAACGTCAAATCCCAATTCGCCCACCTTCTGGCGAAGGTGGCTACGTTCGCCAGAATTCATGACGGCGGCTGATCCGGCATGGGAAGCTCTTCCAGGAGCGCGTCCCAGGCGGCGTGGGCGTCGCGGCGGATCGGCTCCAGATGCTGCTGCCAGTGGACATCCCACGAGTCGACCGGAACCCAATCAGCTCCGTGTTCGGGGATGCTGACAATGGCGCTGGCCATGACGGAACTGGCCTTTTGAGCCCACTCGACCGATTGCACGGCCACGTTTGACTGCTGAGGGGGCTGCGCGGCCCACCGCTCACGGGGAGGAGCCGGTATCGGATTGTGACGCGGAGGAGTTCCCGTGATATTCCGCGGATTATTTCTTTGGCGCACGACCACTTCCGCGTTCGGCGAATGCGGAATCGAAACGATCAGCGTCCCAATCAACAGCATGACCCCGACGACTGACACAGCCAGGGCCCACGGACGCTGGGTCGGAGAGCGGAAGTCGTGCCAGCTCTGCTGGACAAAGGCTTGGAGGGCTGGGGTGTTGGTCGTTTCGGCGGGGGCATCCACGACCAGTGGCGCGGGGAACAACTCCGTCAACACGCGCTCCGTGAGATCCACCTGCGGCAGACCAGCCCGCCACTCAGAGACCGCTCGCGAGAGCAGCGAATACTGGGTCCAGTATTGGCGACACGACTCATGTGCACAGGTCGCCCCGTGTGTCCGCACCTCCAGCGAGACCGAATCGGCATGCGATTCGACCGCCCGGTGCAGCAGGGATTGGAACAAGGAACACTGCATGATTCAGTCCGCCGTCACTCCACGCCGTTGCAACTCTTCCGCCAGAATCTTCCGCGCCCGGTGCAGCCACGTCTTGACCGTTCCCGTCGGGACCAGCATCAGGTCGGAAATCTCCTGCACCGACAGTTGTTGCACATGGAAGAGCGTGAAACATTGCCGGTAGTCGTCACGGAGTCCCTCGACCGCCCGCTGGACCTCCTCGCCGATACCCAGGCTCACTGGGTGGCCATTGGTAGACGGCTCGGGCAGGTGCTCCATCGCGACCGGACGGCGATTGCGACGTTCCAGAGCTGTGCGGCAGCGGTTGGAGGCAATCCCCATCAGCCAGGGCTCGATCGGACGCGACTGATCCCAAGTCGCCAAATGCCTCACGGCCCGCACGATCGATTCCTGCGCCACATCTTCCGCATCCTGGCGATGACGCATCATCTGCAGGCACAACGAAAAGACGAGTTGCTGGAACCGACCCACGAACAATCGCAGGCTGGCGGCATCCCCCGCCAGGCACTGGCGAGCGAGATCAGGGAGATCGTCCGACCCAGTCAAGGCCACTCCTTGGAAGGTATACCCGAGAATACGCTCAGCGGTTTCAACGCTTCCGGACTCGTTTGGAATCGAACCGCAGCAAACTTCCGAAGTCTCCGAAGACTTCGGAAGTTTCGAAGACGCTCTTACCGCTGGATCGATTCCCGCACCAGATTCCGGGCCGCCTTAAAGGCATGCCGCACGGAAAACAACCGGGTCTCGATCTGATCCTCCGAGTAGTATCGCCCCGGCTCGCTCGGCGGCAGCCCCGCCAATGCGATGGTCAGCGGCAGCAGATCCAGGAATTCCTTGTAACGGCGCTGAAGATCAGATTGTGCATTCGCAGGTGGGGCCGGTGCATCGGACATGGCAACAACTCCTCGGCAGAGGGAACGGTGATCCGGAAGGTCAAACGGACGGGTTCAGAAAGGATACCGGCTGCAAGGAGTTGGAACCAGTGGTCGCTCGCCTGGGGGGGGCGAGGGTATTGGCCCATGGACGGTATCCGGATCAGTCACCCGATGCGTCAGCGAGGGGGGCCGCCAATCAGCGTCCGGCACTGTATAAGGGCTGGAACGACTCATTATTCCCGAATCGCGGTTCCTCTTGCCTCGCTCGGCGAGAATTGCCTACAACCCCCGGCCTCAACTATTGGTCCAGGGAGGGCAACCCATGCGCAGCGTCAATTCCAATTCGAAGTTCTGGTCACGGCTGGCTCTGGCCTTCGCCTTCGCTGCGGCGGGCTGTGGGCAGCAGCCGACCTCTCAGAGTCAGTTCACGGGGGAAGAAGGCGCAGCCGTGGCTTCCACGGCGAAGGCAGCTCAGACGGGACCGCTCTCCACCAACGAGTTCGATAACGGTGTGACCACGACGGCAGGCGAGTTGCCCGCCCTGACCCCGAAAGTGTCTCCCAAGGCCAAGCCGGGAACTCGCCCGGCTTCTCCCGCTAACACTGAAGCCGACGAGGATCTGGTCGATGCAGCCGATTTCACGGAAGCCGAGTTGACCGCAGCGGTCGCCGAACCCGAGCCGGGCACTCCCCAGTACATGCTGCGGCAACTCGCCCAACTGAAATCGGCCCCGTTCCATCTCGTCCGCCAGCCGATCCAGGGGAAGCCCGACGAATTCGAAGAGGTCAAGCTCACCCAGGAGCAAGCCTCTCAGGAGCAACTCCGTCGCTGGACACAAATGGTCGATCTGGCGATGCAGGTGATCGCCGCGACCAAGGACAATCCCCAGCAGGAACAGCTGTTCAACAACGGCGTCTATTACCTGACCGAGACGCGGAAGCAACTGGCCCTGCGCGGTGAACCGGACCAGGCCCAACTGCTGGCCGAAGACGCGGAAGCCCTGTATCGCCGCGATAAGACCTCGTTCGCCGCGATCGAGTCATCCCTCAAGGTGGTGCAACTGACCCAGGTGCAGGCCGAGCAATCCGGCCGCCAGGATCCGCAACGGGCGGCAACATTTGCCAAGCAGGCCCGTCTGTTCGCGGAGAAGTTTCCGCAGGAGACGAACCGCTCAGCCATGAATCTGATGGCCGCGGGACGGCTGTGCGAGCAGGTCGGCCTGATCGAGGATGCGAAGCTGTGCTTCACGACGATCGAGGAACGCTACCCCGACTCCCCATTCCAGGAAACAACCGCTGGCGTGCTGCGGCGACTGCGATTGCAAGGGGAGAAGCTGACGGAGTTCGCGGGGTCGACGGTCGATGGCGGGTACATCTCGATCGACCAGTTTGCCGGGCACCCGGTGTTGATCGTGTTCTGGGCCTCGAACTCGCAGACGTTCCTCAATGACCTGCCGACGATTCAAGCGGCGGCCACGAAGTATGGTCCACAGGGACTGATGATAATCGGCGTGAACCTCGACAAGGAGCAGTCCGCCGTCGACCGGTTCATCGAGCAGCACTCGCTGGCCTGGCACAACATCTTCTTCTCCGAAGCCAACAGCCGCGGCATCCGCAATCCGATCGCCCGCCACTACGGCGTGACCTCGGCCCCGACCTACTGGCTGATCAACGCCAACGGCATCGTGACGGCCGCTCCGCTCGATTTGAAGCAGTTGGACGCCCTGCTGTCGAAGACGCCGGTGAAGCCATCGTCGAAGCCACCGGTGAAGGCTGCTAGCATAGAGCGGTAAAGGTGCGACCATCGGGACTCGTCTGACCGGGTGTGCCTTCTGCTAATCTGCCACACCCCAGAGAGTTCATCCACATGCTCGGTACCCATCGCTTATTGCTTGTCGTGTTCGCGGTGAGCATCTCTGTTCTGGTACTGGCCGATGAGCCGGGGACTTTAGCTCCGCTGCCCGCCTGGACCTCTCTGGAGTGGAAGCAGGCCGCGCCGTCGCCATTCGCGCGAGTCGAGTCACCGACCTGCGTCGTGGAAGGGCGGCTCTGTCTGTTCGGCGGATTCACCGAAGAGCTGGGAGCCGCGACTCAGCTCGATGTTTACGACCCGGCGAGCGATGCCTGGTCGAAGAAAAAAGAGATGCCCGCCGGGCTGACGCATCTCAATCCGGCCAGCGACGGGAAGACCATCTGGTTCGCGGGTGGCTTCAAGGGGCGGCATCCCGGCCCCGTGACCGATGAGGTCTGGAAGTACGACATCGCGTCGGACAGTTGGACATCTGGACCGCCGCTGCCCGAACCGCGAGCGGGGGGCGGGCTGGAGGTCGTGGGGCGTCAGTTGCATTACTTTAGCGGCTACAAGGCCGATCGACAGACCGATGCCGGGGACCACTGGAGCCTGTCACTCGACGAGCCGAAAGTCTGGCAGCGTGAAGCCGACCTGCCCGACCCGCGCGGCCATGTGAGTGCTGCGGTCCTCGGCGGAAAGCTGTATGCGCTCGGCGGCGATCACGGCCACGACAAGACCCAGATCGATGTCGCCTCCTGCCACCGCTATGACCCGGCGACGAAGCAATGGTCCGCCATCGCCAGCCTTCCCGATGGTCGTAGCCATTTCGAATCGAGTACCTTCATCCACCAGGGCCGCATTCTGGTCGTGGGCGGACGCTGCAATAGCTCGCAGCCGCCGCGCAATGTCGTCGACGACATCCTGGCCTACGACCCCCCGTCAGACAAGTGGCACGTTGTGGGCCGCTTGCCAGAGAAGCTGCTGGCCCCGTCGGCGGCGATCGTGTCGGGCCGCCTCGTGGTCATCGGCGGCGGCCTGAACAACCCGCGACCGCTGACGGCGAAGACGTGGGTGGCCACGCTGCCGGTGGGTCAGTAACTTTCCCTCGCCTTCTCTGGAACCTCTCATGGCTGTGCAGCTCAGTTCCTTCGCCCGTTCGCTCTCGGTCGAGTCCGCGTTCAGCGTCCTGGCCATAGCCAAGGCCCTGAAGGCCCAGGGCAAGGATGTCGTCGAACTCGAAATCGGCGACAGCCCCTTCGAGACGCCGCCCGCCGCCAAGGCCAGCGGGATCAGCGCCATCCAGGCGAACCAGACCCACTACTGCCCCTCTCCCGGCCTCCCCGAATTCCGCGTGGCGGCTGCGGCTTTCGTCAAGGAGGAGTTCGGCATCCCCGCCGGGCCGGAGAACATCGCGGTTGGCCCCGGAGCCAAAATCTTCGAACAATACTTCTGTGAGGCGTTCCTCGAACCGGGCGACAGCGTGCTGGTCTTCAGCCCGCAGTTCCCGACCTATGCCCCGAACATCCTGCGCCGCGGGGCGCGGATGGTGACCAGCGACCTCAAACAGTCGAACCAGTTCCGGCCCGAGGTCTCCGCCATCGAGAAGTTCATGACGACGGAGAAGCAGCCCAAGGCGGTCTTCCTCAACTCGCCGCACAACCCGACCGGCGGCGTCACGACCGAGCAGGATCTGCGCGACATCGCTGACCTCATTCGCGGCAAGAACATCGCCGTCTTCAGCGACGAGCCGTACTGCCACATGGTCTGGGAGGGACGGCACCACTCGCTCCTCGCCCAGCCAGGCATGATGGACCAGTGCGTCGCCGCGTATACGTTCAGCAAGTCCTACAGCATGAGCGGCTGGCGTCTGGGGTTCACGGTCGCATCGGCCTCCGTGACCGAAGCCATCGGCAAGATGATCAACACGACCGTCAGCTGCACCCCGCCGATCGTGCAACTCGCGGGCCTCCACGCCCTGACCCGCGACCGCGCCGAGCGCGACCGCCAGATGGGACTCTTCCGCGAGAAGGTTCTACTTCTCAACAACGGACTCAGCCAGATCGAGGGGTTCACGACACTCCCCCCCGCAGCGACGTTCTACGTCTTCCCCAACGTCCGCCCGATCTGCCAGCGACTGAAGATCACCAGCCACGGCCTCGCGCTGTACCTCCTCGAAGGGGCCGACGACCAGTTCGGCGTCGCCTGCCTCGGCGGCGAATGCTTCGGCGACGCGGGCCAGGGGTTCCTGCGCTTCAGCTGCGCCGAGCCGAATGACAGGCTGCAACAGGCGATCGACTTCATCCCGGTGGCACTGGCGCGGACGGAACGGATCAAAGCGTTTCTGGAGGCGCGGCCACAGTACCGATTGAAGTGAATTCACTTCACACCGCGTGCGGTGTCATCAAGTTGGAGTCCAGCCTTTAGGCTGCTCCAGAGCAGTGGGGTATCCCCGGTTGATTCGCTATGGAAGCTACCGGGGTGGCTTTGCCACAGGAGGGTGTGGCATCGAGAGTTCTCTCTGGGCGAAGCTCTCATGCCGCTGGCACAGCGGTAGGCCCCAGAGCGAAGAGCGGGCTAACCGGTGCTACCCCGCTTGATTCTTTTGAATCGTTTGTATACAATAAATACTAGCGCCATGTCAGGGCTCGGAAATGGGGTTGGAGTTAGGCTATGGCCTGCTCCGGGCAGTCTCAAGGCTGCACTCCAACCCCAAAGCTAAGCTTTGACGCAGCGCTTGGTTCTGAATTTCATCTTCCAGGAGCAGACATCATGGCAAAGAACGTGAGCGATCAGATCACAGAGAAGGCGATGCGAGACGAGAGCTATCGGCGAGACTTGGTAAGCAATCCCCGGAAGGTTCTCGAACAAGAGTTGAAGGCCCTGAAAGCCGACGCCTCATTGCCAAAATCTGTCGAGGTTCGGGTGGTCGTGCAAGAACCGAACACCGTCTACATCTTCCTTCCGGAATCTTCCGGCGGCCCCTCCGCGCATGAAGCATCGGCGCTGGCGACAGATGAGGTCACGGATAGTTGGGTCAGCGTGACCTTCGGTACCCGTATCTGCAAGTGTGTCTAATGCATTCCACGATTCCTTGTGCCCATCAACAGGCGGTCCGGACGCCATGTCCAGACCGCCTGGATTTTGAGGTCCGAGTTATAAGTGTACACATCGCCTGAGAGACTTGAATAATATTTGCCGATACGAGGCTGAGTTGACTATTCCCAAAGCGAAATTGCTGGCATCAGGTTGGGAAATGCGAGACGCAAGAACGTGTAGCCGATGCCTGACGTACCAGCAAAGAAGCCCGGATTGTCAATTGCTTCTGTCTTGGTGCTATCGAGCGAGTACCCTCCTTTCTTCTCTGCTCGTTCGATCACCTGAAGCGCGATACAGTCAGCGAAAGTGATCAAATCTTCACGTCCCAGAATCTGTCCGAGTGTATAGACAGTTTCGATCAAGCCCGCACTCCCACAGCACAGGTGATCGAGATGCGGCGGGTTCTGCGTCAGAGCGTACCGAGTTGTCTGCAAGGCAGCGTCAATGTCATTTCTCACCGTTTCAGAGTCTATCCATTTCAATCCTCCAGCCCGCGCAAGTCCAATTCCTGGTCCACCGTGGCACCAACTGGACATGAAGGCCAATCGGTCGGTTTGACGAAAGTCGGGCCAATTGCCAGCCTCTGGATCGAATACGCTGCGTTCATACTCGATCGCTTCTTCAGCAGCCGCATAAAAGAGGGGGTCATCGGTCGCGGCGTAAAGTCGCAGTAATGCGTATGCGATCCCCGCAGCACCATGCGAGAATCCTGTCAGGTGAATCCCATTGTGCGACCGCCACGACCGATAGCCTGTTTTGCTGCGAGTTCGTGACTCTACAAGGTGCATTCCACATGCCACAGCTTTTTCCAGGACCGCGGCTTGCCCTGGCAAAGCAGTGTATAGTTTTAGCAGGCCAATTGCGGCCCCCGCACTGCCACTCAGAATGTCAAGACTCCGGTCAGAGCGGATCGTGTCAACTAGTATCTGGGTCGAGGCGGATTGAGCGTAATCAAGCAGTGATCGGTCGTCGATGAGATGTGCGGTCACGACCAGGCTATAGATCACAGAGCCCACACCTACCCCCCCACCCAGACCCATCTGTGTCGCAAGGTGCGTATCCATGCGGCACAGCGCAGCCTGCAAGGGGCGTAGTGCGCCCAGTGCCAATTCTCTGTAGGCAACCTGGTGGGTCGCTCGATGCAGAGCTGCAAGGAAAAGGGCAATCCCGCAACTTCCGCTGTACAGATCGTGCCCTGCAGCCTGTACACGATACCGCTCCCGTGCTGGCAAGTACCGTGGCACAAGCCACGCCGCACTCCCATCCACCGTGGAAACAAACGCCTGTTGCCGTATCTGTTCCCCTATCCTGACAGCCTGATCAAGTAGCGTCTGCCTGGGTCCGCTCACTTCCTCCAGATCGATGTTCGCCCGATTCAGCGGAATTGAGCGTGGGATCACCGCAATTCGGTCGGTCGTCGCATGGGTTGACAAGGCGGAATAGATTAACTTGACTTGCTGTTCCATCGTCGTCACGGACAGATTCTCAATTTTTTCCAGTGCCCGCTCGAATCCGGAGCGAGAGAAGCAACCGGCCACGACTTGACCTAAGCCGACCTCCAGATTGCGGCTGGATGCCAGCGTACGAAAGACGGGTATATCGCCTCGATCGAGGGCATCCACCTCCGCTGAAACAGATCGCATACAATGTAACTGCGGGTTCGAAGCGTTCCGCTCCTCCAATAGTCCTTGCCAGACCGTGCGACACTCCGACTCGCCGCGCATATTGCGGGGATTTAGCGAGATGAGGAGAAGTGCTTGATAAGCATTTGTGCTGCGCAAGATCACTCGCACGGAACAATGAGCCAGTTCATAGAGGGGGCTTCGAGGTGCGAGCAATAGGCGTTGCCGTGATAACAGAAACATGTACATTTGGCGAAACCCCTCGACGATCTCTTCAACATACGTGACAGCGTCTGCATTTGTTTCGTATAGCGTCGGGAGGTTTGCCTGAAATGAGAGGCACCCCTGTACATACGAAAGCTTCATGCAATCTGTATTGACATGCTGCCAGATGGTGACTTGATGCGGAGTGGCCTGGCCCCCATCTCCACCGAGACCACTCATGTCGTAGGCGAGATCAGCGTTATGTTCTATCGTCCATTGCGGTAACAGCCCTGTACGCAGAACAGAGTCTTGCAGAAATTGCTGTGCCAGGTTGAGCGCGTGCTCCCCGATACCAACATTGCGTGCCTCGATCCGGGGGTGCAGCAGGCATTCCAAGTCCACAAGGATTGGCTGATCGCCCAGAGCAATCAGGTTCCCCGCATGGCAGTCAACGGCCTCAAGGACGTAGAGTAAGCACAGCAACATCCCCGTGCGCGCATAGTAGTGCCGTAATTCCCCCTCGCTCTTGCATGGACGATGACCGACATGCTCCATCCAACCATATGTTCCAGCGTCCAGTAATTTGACCGATTTGAGCGCCAACGGCGTGCCTTGTGCGTTCAGGAAATCGATGAGACGCATAAAGGCCGCTTCGACACCCACCGGGCGAGGCTTATATACGATCTGTTGCTCTCCTTCGAAAGTCAGGGACATGACCTGCCTTCCGCCACCGTGCGGGTCCGAAAGTGCTGGCTCCACCGACAGCACCTGGCCCAGCCTGCGCTCTCCACCGAACGTCTGCTGTAACGCACACTGATCAGCGAGTAAGCGAAACAAAAATTCATCGATAGACTCGACCCACGCGACCGTGACCAGTGAGAGCGTTCTTGCGAGGGGCGCGTACATTGTCCAGAAAGAATCCTGCCATCTATCCCACACTTGGTGGACAAACCGCTTGTAGAGAATCTGCTGGCTGTTATTGAGAGTTGCCGCAACAAGCTGATCGAGCGGGGAGTATGTTATCGTACGCTGGATTGTGAATTCCAGATAAAGAGATGGTGCCGCGTACGTCGAAAGGCTTTCCAACAAGCTGCGTTCTAGTGTCAAGTGGGCCGTTTCGGATAGCAAGGACCGCTTGTGACCCACACGATCCTTGAGTCGCGCACGGGCAACGGCAACGAACGGAATCAGGACATCCTCAAAGGGCAGCAAGGATGCAGAATCCCGATGACAACCATCCGACGTTTCCGGCTCAATCGCCGACTTCTCAAGTGCCATGACCTCAGCAAACAAAGCCTCCCACTCAAGTGAAACGGGGGATGATGTACTCATGGATATACTCGCTACGGTGGTTGATCCAGCTCGCTGGCTAGGTGGCGGGGTGCCCAGAGGCTGCGTTGAACGTCTGGGGAACGCTGTCACACGATGTCTACGCCGAATGTCACCGTCGGTCGCTTGGGACCGCCAGTGTTAACGCGAATGATGTGGCAATGAAGCAGTCCCTCCAGCAATCGGGCGTCTGGGCACTGCGAGTCCAAGCCTTCGCCAGTGGTGCCCAATACTGCTCCCGATGCCCGGGAGTGAATGGAAAGGATCCGTTTACACCGCCAAGCACGAACGGAATGAATTCCGTTCTACGGCCGGGCGGCTTTCTTGCCGCGTTCCTGGAGGTCGACCGGGGTCTTCTCCAGCAGGTAGTCGATCACCTTATCCGGGGTGATCCCTTCGCTGTTGGCTTGGAACGTGGTCACGATGCGGTGCCTGAGTACGGGGTGGGCGACCGACTTCACGTCTTCGGTCGAGACGTGGAACCGGCCTTCCAGGATCGCGCGAGCCTTGGCTCCCAGGATCAGGTATTGACCCGCTCGCGGACCGGCTCCCCACGTCAGGTACTTCTTGATGAACTCGTCCGCACCCGGCTCGTTCGGTCGGGTCGCTCGCACGATGTCGCGGGCGAACTCGAAGACGTGTTCGGCCACGGGCACCTTCCGCACGACTTCTTGCAGGGCCAGAATCTGGGCCCCGGTCAGGGCCTGCTTCAGCTCCGGCTCGTCCCCGCCCGTCGTCTGCTTCAGAATCCGCAGCTCTTCCGCCGCGTTCGGATAGTTCAGCACAATGTTGAACATGAACCGGTCGAGCTGGGCTTCGGGGAGGGGGTAGGTGCCTTCCTGCTCGATGGGATTTTGGGTCGCGAGGACGAAGAATGGAGCGGGCAAGCGATAGGTGCTGGAGCCGACTGTGACGTGCCGTTCCTGCATCGCTTCGAGGAGGGCGGCCTGCGTCTTGGGCGGCGTGCGGTTGATTTCGTCGGCCAGCAGCACATGCGTGAAGATCGGCCCCTGCATGAACTGGAACACGCGGCGACCGGTCTCGGGGTCGTCCTGCAACACGTCCGTTCCGGTGATGTCGGAGGGCATCAGGTCGGGTGTGAACTGGATGCGGCGGAAGCTGAGCTGCAGGATCTTGGAGATCGTGCTGACCAGCAGCGTCTTGGCCAGACCGGGGACGCCGACCAGCAGACAGTGCCCCTTGCTGAACATGGCCAGCAGCAGTTGGTCGACG
>JAYTFV010000222.1:0-3403 GCA_043734065.1 Planctomycetota bacterium | reverse complement strand
AATTCATACCAGGGATGGCTCATTTTCCACAAGACCACCCCGGCCGGAGCGATCATAGAACAATGATCCCCGCCGCCCCAGACCAATCCCCGCGCCGACAGGCGATTTTAAGGGCGGCGACAGTGCCATTCGTGTCAGGAACCATTTATGGCGTTCAAGGAGCAACGTACCACAGCCCCGATCGGATCACGGAACTCTACAATTGCCGACATCGGTGACCGACTGAAGGCTGAAAGCATCCTTCACTCCCTCCCCAAATCGGCGAGCGGAGCCTCGATACCAGATTCCCATCAGGAACCGATACGCGCTCTTCGAGCGTTCGCTGGGCCGGACTCCCACACATCGAAGAACTGGGTCTATCTCCAGCCAATGATCCGGAAAATCCCCTCGCGGCGGCTGATCTGTTCGGGGAGTTTCAACAGCCGGTCGCGGTAGATGCTCAGCAGGATTCCGGAAATGAACAGCAGCGCTCCCCCGATCAGCAGGTAGACGCCCACGGCCACCTCGGGACGGTAGGCCATCGAGCCGATGATCACCATCAGGTAAATCAGCAGCGCCGTCCCTCCGAAAAACGTGGTCGACTGGATCTGCCAACTGCAACCGGTGGCGAGCATGAGGACCGTCATGGTCAGCAAGGCCAACTCATCCGGAGTGGAGGGAGATCCCTTCACGAAACGGTGATACACAAACGCCAAGAACAACGGTGCCACCGTCAGCAGGCTCCCGAACCACAGACCCATCGTCGTGCCATCTTCTTGCAGAGCCTCATGGACATCGGTCTGTTCGGGATGCTCGCGAAAGCGACCGATGTGGCTGACGATCAGGATCAGCACCCCGGCGATGACGCAGAAGATTTCGAACTTCTGCCACGGGGAAAGTCGACTCAGGGCACTGATCGCCTGCAAGTCGAGAGCAATCAACGCGATCGCCATCAAGTGATACCAGCGTCGCCAGCCGCTCGGGGGGACGAACACCGAAGCCACGAACGCGACCACCGTCATCGCGATCATGGCCCCCAGATTCAGCCAATTGACCTCGTGGTCGATCATTCGACCGAACCCGCGCAGGACAGTCATGACCAGCGCGATCGTCAGGACTCCATTCCCGCACGTCAATAACGTCATCCCGGCTCCTCGAAGAACCGCAGTCCGGTCCCCCGAAGAGAGATAACGCACATCCGTCGTCACGCCCACCTGTCTCGCCGCCGCAAGCAATCCCAAGCCGGGGAGTGCCAGAATCAGCGAATGCCAGGCCGGGTCGATCCCGAAATAACCCAGCAACTGCCAGATCGCGGCACAGCCCGTCACAGTCCCCAGGAACCCATTCCAACTCCGTCGGCGGAACACTCCCGCCAGGACATAGAAGGCGGTCGCCACCGCAAACGTAATCGCCAGTTGCAGGTTGAGCGGGTCGGCCTGAACCGGATGCCAGAACGAGTCGCCGTCCAGTCTGCGAGCGGACAGTATTGTCCCGACCAGGATCACCGCCGTGCTCACGTGTGAGACGCGAGCCAGCGGGGCCTCGGGAGAATGTCCTCGCCACAGGCGGGCGGCAATGATGTACCCCATCGGCATCAGCATCAGCCACGGGGCCTGATAGGCCCAGTGAGTCAGCCCGAACTGCCGCAGCAATCCCGCATACGCCACCATCAAGGCCGCACCACTGATGACAAAGTGGGTCAACGACAGCTGGGGCAAATGCCGACGCACGAGAAACGCCGAGAGCCGATTCGCCGCCGCCACCGTCACCATGCAGAGAACGAAGGGCCAGCCGGTCTGATAGCTGAATTTGCTCCACAGCTGCCAATCGGAGGTCCCCCGCACGTGGAGCAGGATGCCCCACAGGACCGCCACCTCGCCCATGATCACAGCGATCGCTCCGACGTGCCCGTGCAGTCGCGGATTGCGGTCTCGGGGGACAATCGACGACACGAGAACCTGAATCCCGACCACCGTCACCGACAGCAGCGCGATCAACGCCTCCTGACTCAGGTGCGGCATGATCAGCGTGACCTCGGCCATCAACAGGCAGACCCCCGCGAAGTACGAGTACAGCCCCATCCGCCGGACCACGAGATCGGAATAGAGGAACAGATACGTGGCGGCGATCCAGAGTCCCCCGGCCAGGAGATGGTCCTCGGTCAGCGGATTCCCCGCCCAGTTCCAGTGAAACGGCTGCGACAACCACCACATCGCCTGCGAACCCAGCAGCACCACCAGTGAGGCCCCGAGCTGAGCCTGCCCGCTCCAGAACACGGCCAAACCATATCGCTGGCGATCGAAGACCCCTTCCGGAGCAAACAGTCGTTCCGCATGAATGGAGAGGGCCCCCAGCACCATCAGCAGCACTGCGACATGACTCGCATCGTGGAGATAATTCAGGTCGGATGCCAACAGCAGAGCCGTCAGCGTCACCCCCGCTTCCACTGCATACAGGAACAACGGGTCGCGCAGCTTGTACACGGTCGCGACATACAGCGAGAGACAGACCAGGCCTCCCAGCCAGAGGTGCTGATCGACGGTCATTAGTCCCTGTGACTGGTAGTACCACAGATTGAGAGGAGCGACCACGCACGCAATGAACGTGAGGGCGTGCCCGGCGACTCGATGGCTGGTCTTCAGCGTGACCCACCACCCGGCCCCCAGCAGCGCGAGCGAGGCCACGCCCATCACCAGCGCCACGGCCAGCGAGTTCGCGAAGATGCCGATGCTCACCAGCCAGATGATCAGCCCCAAGACCGCCAACCCGCCGCCAATGGTCAGCAACCACTGAATGGCCCGGGGGTCGAGCAGCGCCTCTAGCATCCGCTGGACGACCGACTTCCCCGGCGGCGGTGCCTCGGGAACTGGATTCGCGGTTCCCGGAGGATCGAGATACTCCTCAATGTCCATGACCGGACCCGCTGCACTCCCTCGAAATCCGGGGGAAGTCTTGTCGTCATCGGTATTGGGAGGCACTTCACCGAGCTGAGGAATCGCGATCTGAGTCCCGCAATCCGGACACTCCGCCCGCTTCCCCGCATACCGATCTTTCGCCAGGAGTTCTCGCTGACATTCCAGACACTTCACGCGAATGGACATACTCAACTCGCTGATCAGAGAGGACTTTGAGAAAGGGGCGACTCACGACTGCCAGCCTTGGAGTATCGTAGCGATCAGCGAGACGACTTGGCTCGTTCGATCTCTGGTTATTTTGAAGAGATTTTCTGGATGATCCCGATCAGCGGGATTCTGTTGTGAGCCATGCTCCGCTGCGAAGACTTCGCCACGCAGACTTAGGACATGGTCCAAAACAACTTCCCGGCTTATCGGGTTTGCGGTAGAGTCCCGTCTTGAGGGAGCGTGGCGGGCCGGGGAGGGTGGGCATGGAGGCCTATGCGGGTGAGATTGAAGCGAAGATGCGG
>JAYTFV010000221.1:0-2661 GCA_043734065.1 Planctomycetota bacterium | reverse complement strand
AATGGATCTCGGTGGAGAGCGGGGCACTCCCTTCACAGGTTGGCATTCAGCCTCATCCGTTCGCGACCTCAACGCTTCCGACGTGGCCCCTTCATCCGTGCGCGACGCTCCGCCCGATTCAGGAATTCCGGAGCGGCAACCTCCTGGGGGGGGTGACGGCCCGACTCCGCACGCTGCGTCCGTATGACTCCTGGATCGATCAGCTTCATTTCCTTTAACACACTCGAGGCCGGGGCGTCTTCCGGGCGAAGCTGCCCAGCCACGATATGCTTGGTGATCACGTAGTGCCGCATGAGCCGCTCCAAGTAATCGGGGTCGCCCGCAATCATCCCCTCGACGAATCCGAGGAACTCTTCGGCATGTTCACCTTGTGGATTGATCGGATCGAGGAACGGTTCGTACATCTTCCTGGAAGGGTCGAACCCCATGCTGATGGTCGCCTCAATCTGGCTCGGAGACCGCCGGAGGACGCTCAACAACACCCGCTGGCAATCGCAGTCCGGTTCGGTGCAATAACTCTCCATGATGCCATATTCGCCAGCTGGCAATACCAAGCCAGGGCCGGGCGGTATGATCAAGGTCCGAGTTTCCCGCTCCGCCAAGGTTGGGCAAATCTGAAAGAACGGAACCATTGCGTACCTCATTGGACGGATGGGGTTGCTCATTGACTTCAATTGACCGAGGCGGGAATCGAACCCGCACGACCCTTTCGAGTCTCGGGATTTTAAGTCCCGTGCGTCTGCCTATTTCGCCACTCGGTCGGTGAGTGTTTTACCTCACATTTTGCATTCTCTTGTGGCTCGCGATATGGTTACGACAACCATGACGACAACCGTTTCACAAACCACAATAGGGCAAGCATACCACCAGTCTCCGCCAAGAAACCGAAGAAACCCAATGCCGAGTATCCACTTACAGCACACGGCAACCGGCAGTGGTGCAAGAAGATTCGAGGCAAGGTGCATTTCTTCGGCGTCTGGGCTGATCCTGACGCAGCACTCCAGAAGTATCTGGATGAACGCGACGATCTGCAAGCGGGACGCATCCCCCGGCGGTTGTCGGCGACAACCCTGACCGTCGGCGATACGGTGAACCTCTGGCGCAAGCGGTGCGACGACCTGCGGGTGGCTGGGGAACTGAAGTCGGTTACGCTCAATGAGTACATCTGCATTGGACGGAAAATCGTGGAACACTTCGGCAGGAACACCGACCATGAGCAATTGAGGCCGACAGACTTCGCGTCGTTCCGGCTGGCGGTGGCTGCGAAGTATTCCCAGACGCGACTCACGAAGATGGTCATCATCTGCCGGATGATCTTCAAAACTCGATGGCAGCGAGTTTAAAACAAAATGAAGTTGTCGATCTCGATCACGATTTCACCAACTCTCCTGGAGGCGATCGCCATGAATCTGAAGATGCCACGAGTCATGTACTGCCTGTGGGGCAGTGTCTTGCTGTTCGTCATCTGCCTGCTGGCAGCGGGGTTCTTGCGCGCTCAAGACCCGCCGAAAACTACTCCTCGGAAAGGCTGGATCCCCCGAGGGACATTGCAGACCCCCGGTCCGCCCCCTAAGCCACTCCCCGAGTTCGTCGCGGCGGAAAAGGAGTTGAAAGCCATTGATGAGCTGGGGCCGCAACTGATGAAACTGTTGGCGGACGAGAAAATGCCCAAGGACGTGTGGCTCCACCCCTTAGAAACTCGTCACGCCGCCGCCCTCTGGCTGGGCAAACTACGGTAACAACACGCGATCCCGATGCTGATTAAATATGTGGAGACCGAAGGTCTCTCGTACGATGATGGTCCGACCTTTCCGTGTAGTGATGCACTGGAAATGTTCGGCGATGCGGCGGTGCCCAGCCTCGTCGATGCTTTTCTGAAGGACGACGGACTCAGCGGTCGTCGTGAGACACGTTTATACATGTCAATCGCTAGAGACTCACGTCCAACGGCACGGACCTATGCGAGAGGCCGTGCTGCCGAGAATTCCGATCCCGCGTTCAAGAAGCGAGTCGAATACTTCCTGGACCTAATCAAGCCGGAAGTGTCGCGCTGATTCCGCAGGCTGGCCCCTGTTGGGGGGGGACAAAGAAAGGGAAACAAAGGTGACAGGGTGCGCCGGCGAAAGCCGGGGAGAGGTTGCGAATGAGAGAGTCGTACTGGGTAAGACCTCGCCAGTCACCTCGGCCTTGAGTGATGCGGGTTGTCGGGTAACCGCCAAGGCGAAGCGTTCACAGAGGTACAGCCAGGCTGTGTATTGAGCTCCGCTGTTATTAATTTGGAAAGGGGCATCTTTTTGGGTGGCCGACCTTGTCCTGACAAGGGGAAGGCAATAGTGATTTCGAACGTTAATGGCGAGTCCGGCGTCACCCCCACGGAGTCTAAGACCACACGCATGGTTGGAAACTTTCCTCACGGAAGCCGGGAGGCCCCGGAAACATCCGCTGCTCATGCAACGGATCGGTCGGAGAAGGCGTGATGCCGCACGTCCGACATGCACGTTTCTGGGGAGTCAGACAGCTTCATAGTACCGCAGAAGCAGGCGAACAAAGGCAGCGGCTCGCTGTCAGCGGAGTCTGTGGAGGGAAGGAGGCTGACCGAGGAGATACGTCACGCAGTTGCGACTGGACCGGACACAGCGCCGGGCATTCCAGGTCGCGCGG
>JAYTFV010000220.1:0-6510 GCA_043734065.1 Planctomycetota bacterium | reverse complement strand
GTGTCGGGCCAGGGGGCCCAGCAGTCGCTCGCCGGAACGAGGTTGCGACCACGGACTGACCGCAGCCGTGATGGGCAGACGGTACAGCATCCGCTCGGGATCGAGAATCAAATGCCAGGCAAATCCGGTGACAACGCAATCGAGTTGAGGGAACACGATGTCGTCTTTGGAGACGAGCAAACCGGGGATCGCCGCCGTGCGATACTCGAGCACCAGTTCCGACAGGGGCGGGGCGGCCAGGTCGAGAACGACTTCGGCGTCGCGGCGCACGAAGGAGATCTCGTGCTCATCGGCGATGAGGTGCGTCAACTCGGCATCGAGCGGCAACGTCAGATGAAACGCTGCGGGAGCGGTGGCACGCGAGAACTGGAACGTGGCCCGATGCAGATGGGATCTCCCGATGCGGGAGGTTCGCGTTTCCAATTCCAGAGTCGCGCACAAGAGAGCGGCCTCGCGCGCGACCTCCGCTTTGCCAGCCAGGTTCTCGGGGTCAATGAGCGTCGACACTTCCTCACGAAACAGAGGCTTCGACGACGAGTCGAACTCCGGGATCCGAATGCCGGTGGGCACCGCGTGCGTGTCATCCGCTCGGGTCCAGTGGACCGCTGTTCGCAGCTCCTCGTCCGCCGCTGTTCCATCCAGTTCGACGGTGCCGGTCGAGCCTGTCTCCAACTCCCAGGGCCGGTCATCCCACACCACACCTCGCACGCCAAAGTGCTTGGCATCGCGGAAACACGGAATCGGGAGGCGGCGCGGCATCCCGGGTTTCAACGCCGCCGACTTGAACTCCATCAGCAGCGTGCAGTCCCGGTCGGGACGCACCGGCTGTCGCAATTCGAGGTTCAGCAGGCTGTCCCCCGCCGCCGCGTCGGTGACTTGCCAGGCCGGAGGGGCAATGTCTGGGGACTCGGCCGACGCCACGGAAATTAGTTCCCAGCCTGGCGGGATCAGCATCCGCGGCGAAAAGAGTTCCCCTTCGCGGGTCGAGATGCGCACCCGCACGCGGCTGATCGGGGACTCGCCCCGCACGTCGGCGATGAACAGAATCTCCCCCTGCAACGCCGCCGCCGGTTCGCCCACTTGCAGCGTCAACTGGCACTCTTTCGTGAGGACTTCGTACGAGCGGATCTCCTGCCCCGCCTCTTCACTCAGCTTGGTCTGACGCAGGCCCGTCGTCTCCACCGCCCGCACTTCGAGGGGATGATCCACGGCCACTCGCAGATGGCCCTCCTGTAACACCGCGTTCACGGGACGCAGGCGAGGAACCACAAACGACCGATCCGACCGACGCTGAGACTCCCCGAGGATGCGCAGCGTGACCCGCTGTCCCGGAGTCAACGACCGCAGCGGAATCCGCAGTTGATCCTCCTCGCTGCCGAGTTCCCGCTGAAAGGTCAGCGGCAGTTCATTCCCCAGCAGGACGTTGAAGACCCGCAAGGTTTTCGGAACGGAGAGCAGTAGATCGGCGTGGCGAGTCCCATCGATCGTGCAATCCAGATCGGTCCGCAGCCGAATCAGGTCATCCGTGGTGCTCACTCCGTAGACCGTGTTTTCTCGGACGAGAATGTGAGGCGTGTGGGTCGTCGGCAGGCGTTCCAGTCGCAGTTGGAATGTCTGCTGCCGACCGAGTTCGAACTTCCACAACACGTCATTCTCGGCGACAGCACTCGATGTTTCCGCCCCGATCACTCCGACGATACGCGCGGCCCAACCGGGAGGCACGCGGATCTCCAACCGCGATGACAACGCCCGAGGCAGCGACACGTCGAACACCACCTCTTCGAGCTTCGCGGCCCCTTGATGTGACCAGCGTCCGCTGAGACGATTGGCTTGGGCCTCGCTCCACAACACCCATTCACCGGTCGGGGTCAGGCCCTGCACGGCGTCGCCCGATGGCCATTTCAGTTGAGACACTGGCAGCGAACTCTGGCCCAGCGAGACGAAACCGGGCGTGGACTGGAAGCGGTGGATGGTCCACTCGAACTGGCCATCCCGGAGCGTGGTGCCCTCAAACGTCGCGCGATAGACGGCGTCGAGGACGACGGGAGCCGGGGGCTGTCCCGCCCCGTGGACGAGGCTGGCGCGAAAGCGTTTCCAATCGGTGGTATTGACTCGGACCCAGCGCTCCGAGTTGGTCGGCGAGTTCCAGTCCTCGGGAGGTTCGATCTGGCGGACTGGAACGTGCGGTTCCGCGCTGCGGGCGACGCCTGGCCCCAGCACGCCGCCGACGAGCCACGCCCACAGCACGAGGACGGCCACCCAGTGTGAGGCTTCGCAGAGTGTCGTCTTTCGCTCCGCGAAAGAGCCGCCTTTCGTGGAGCGAAAGGCGACAATGCGTGCGTCGCTCATGGGCGTCCCACCTCGGAAGTCCCCGGCTGGTAGATCGCCGTGGGGGGCATGGGCGTATTTCGATAGCGCTCGACGGAACTGCCGCGCCCCACGCCCACGGCCCCGCTCACTTCCGAAGCCACCATCTGGGGCGGGATCGGCATTATGCTAGGCAGGACGGAAGGCGGGAAGGCCCCCAACGCCGAACGCCGCGACTTCAAATCGACCAGCGAAGCCAGGAGCGCCAACACCGCTCCCAGGAGGGCCGGCTGTAACAGCAACTGGATCGGCTCCAGGAACCACAAGCTAAGCAGACTGACTCCAAAGGCCAGCAGCAACAGCGACAGCATGTGGCGAATGACGGGCAGACTCCAGAACAGAAACCCCAGCGCCAGCGTCAGCCCCGCTCCGAGCAGCACGATCAACGACCGCGTCATCGACTGGAACCTCGGGGCCTCGATCGGTCCGATGCTGCTGAAGGCATACACCTGGCCTGGCTCCGAGAGAGTGGTCAGTTGCCGCGCCTCGATCGTGGCCTGCTCTCGTTCCACAAGATATTGACTGAGCGGAGCTCGCGCCCACAGGAATCCGCTCCGCTGCCACTCATGCTCCGGAGTCAGATCGCCCGGCCCGATGAACAGGTGCCTTCCCACGGGCAATTCCAACTCCCAGATCGAACGCACCACGGAGACATCCGGAGGCAACTGGGGCAATGCCACCGAACGGATGTCGCGATGTGAAAATCCGTGGGACTGGAGCGAGCGATACAGCAGGGCCAGTCGCGACCCGTCGGGAGCGGGCGGAATGCGAAATAGGAACTGCGAGGGATGTTGGGCATCGACGACGATCTGTCCCTGCGTCGCGTCCAGGTGCTTCCCATTGAACATCGCCCCCAGCAGTTCACTCTCCGGAGGCAACGTCACGGGCAGACCCCGCACATCCCCCGCCCAGTGGAATTCGCACACCCCTTCGATCCGTCCCGCAGTATCAATGCGGGTGCGGTAGAACGCGCGGTCGACACTGAACCGGGGCGAGGTCGTCTGGTCCGCATCCAGAGTCACCGGCACTTGCGTCGCCGAAGAGGAGACCCACACGGTCGCGTCCGGCGATGTGGGGACCGGTTGCCACCCCTCAGCGGACGGGAGTACGCGCAGCGCCTCGCCCTCTGGAATCCGCACGCGAGTCGACGCATACGGCGCATCCAGCGAACTCAACACCGGCACCACGGCCGACACCTTCGAGTCCCCCCGCGAAGGCATCGAGTAATCCAGGGTCGCCAGAATCTCGCCCAGTTGAGGCTCCGCCAGCGGGGCCTCCAGTACGCCATCGCGAATCTGCGGCACCACAGTTTGTCCGTTGAGCGTGACCCCGATCGCTGCACCGCCCGCCCCGGAAGGAATCAACCCCGCCAGGGACTGCGGCAGCGAGAATCGCACCGCCGACAACCTTCCAAACCGAACTCGATAATGGACCGTTTGCTGCACCCGCACCCGCCCGTGGGCCGCACGACGCAGTTCGACCTCCGCCTCGGCGTTCACGAGGCGCATCTGGGTTTTCCAATCGAGGTGGACCAGGGCTTGTTCCGGGTCGAGTCGCACTGTCTTCTGAATCTGACTCACCAGCGCCGGGGCCACTCGCTCCAGCAGACGCGAGTCGACCGGAATGGGCGATAGCGCAGCCCCCTCCGCGCCCGTGAGCTGGACCTCGAACTGATCCTCGGCGGCCACGAGCAATTCTGCCGACAGGGACCGACCTCCCGGAACACGGGGCAGGGTCACCGAGGTCGATGGCCGGGCCGCAGGAACCGGCTTGACGAACCGCAGGTTCAAGTCAAACTCCCCCGACTGCGGCGTCTTCCAACCGATCAACAACCAACCTTTCTGATTCAGGGACTCCTCATTCGCGGACACGATCGCCCCATCCGTGACTGAGGCGGGATCCAGTCGCCATCCCTCCGCATCCGACGGGCCGCAGTCAATCGAGATCTGATCGATCGAACCGGCATCGGTCTGGAACCGGAACCGGGTCTCCAACGTCAGTTGAGTGGCCCCCACGAACAGCAGGTGCCGTGGCCGCACCGAGAATTTCGGCACCACACGCTGCACATCCCAGGCAATGCGGAACGGCTGCTTCGTGAATTCAAACGCTTCCGCGGTTTGCGGCGAAGTCGGGGGCACCCGTCTCACGAACTCTCCGGGCCGAGGCACCAGCTGGTAGCCGGGAAATTCCTGCAACCGAATTCGCCCCGTCTGGCTCCGGGCATCCGGGACGACCAACCCGTCAAACTGAAGTGCCCCCCCCTCAGCGGCAAACGGGGCCGACAGCACCCAGTTCAGGTCGATGCGCTCCCCGTTCGTCTCGCGGAAGCTGACCTTCCGCCACCCGGTCCGCCCGAGGATCGCTTCATGCCCCTTGACCAGTGTCCCTGTCAACTCCCGCAACTCGAACCCGTCCGGCAGCTTGATCTCTGCCTCCTTGACGCCGACATTTTCGGGGAACAGCATCTGCTCGGCGGTCGCGATGACGCGGTCGGCTTCGCGGTGGAGTGTGATGGAGGTCGTGGCCTGCAAGAACGAAGTTTGAACTTCCGGCGGCTCGCTCCAGGTCAGGTCCAGCCGAGGCCCCCGCACATTCGCCGTGATCTTGTTCACCTCACTGACACGGTCATTCGACAGCACGCTCAGTTCGCGACTCGCGCGCACCACGATCAGGGAACCGGGGATCGACAGGTTCAGCTGGGCATCAAACCCCGGTGGCATCGTGGGGAGCGACAGCACCAACTGCTGCCCCGCCGGGGACTGACGAATGGGCACCCACATCTTGAGCTTGAGATGGTGCGTCCCATACCCGGTGAAGCGCCAGGTGATCCCGTCCTCGACCGGTCCGTCGACGACCGGCCCTTCCTGGCCGGGGCCGGTGTATTCCTTGGACAGCACATGGGCCTGCGTCAGTCGGAGGGGGACATCGTGGGATTCTCCCGAATCACCATGGGCTTCGTTCCGGTTGATATCGACATCGATCAACGCGGTGATGACTGCCCGGTCGCCCGTGACCTCCCCATCCAGCGTGAGGCTGGCCAAGTGGAACGGTGGAATGCCGTTGTCCGCCGCCGGATGTGCCGCAGCTGCGGGTGGCAGCGGTCGGGGAGTGGGGCTCGCGGCCGGTGGTTCAGAGTTCTCTTTCGGTGCCCCAGTTTCCGCTGGCTTGGGACCAGCGCCCGGCGTGCTGGAGGGGATCGACCCACCCGTCATCCCCGCCGACCCCATCGCCGGTGGCTTTGCTCCTTGGCTCCACGCCCCTCTCGGACCACCGAAAAGCAGACACGCCAGCGCGCACGCGATCACGCCCAGCCGAAATCGGCGGGTCCGCAATCGATCTGCGCAACGCGGTGACATGCGGCCTTTCTGCTTCTCAGGCGAGGATGTGGGGGTCACGGCGGAAACGCCGCAACTCATTCGGATGTCGGGTGATCGGTGACTGAAACAACCCCCGACGAGCGCGGGGATGCGAGGTGACTTACCTGCCGAATTCTACCTTGAAACCGGTCTGATCCCAACACAAACCGGGGGGGCCAGTCAACTTCCCCTGATTTCATCGAACTGTTGGAGTTCAGCCTTCAGCCTGCTCCGCCCACGTTCGGCGATCCAGCGCTGCCAGGCCAAAGACAGAATGAAGCCTGAAGTCCAACAGTCGCTCTATAGTATTGACACTCCTCGCTGTTGCCGACAGGTTTCCGGAAGGTCCAGCACACCCACATCTGTTCACCGCGAGCCATTCATCGTGGCCAGCAGAAGTAGGGGTACACAGGTTTCACAGATTTTCACAGATTCGCAACAGGCGACGGCGGCGACTTCGGGCCTGTGGGGCCACAGCCTTCCGAATCTGTGAAAACCTGTGAAATCTGCGTACCAATCCTCTTCCTCCCTCGCGGGAACAGGCAGAGCGACGCCTGGCACTACGTGGGCCTGGCCGTTGGAAAAAAGCTGTCGGCTGTGGCGCGGAGTGTCAAAGTATTTCCACGATTTCGTTTCGCGCATTCAGAATCGCCACCTGCGGCTTCAGGGACTTCGCCTCGGCCGGGGTGCAATCCGCAAATGCCATCACGATCACCCGATCGCCCGGCAATGCCAGGCGGGCCATCGCTCCGTTCAGTTGAATCTGTCCATCGCCGCGCTTCCCGAC
>JAYTFV010000219.1:0-2437 GCA_043734065.1 Planctomycetota bacterium | reverse complement strand
GCCACGAATTCTCGCTCGTCCACATCCAGGAGTCCGCCGATGTCCGTCTCGATGCCTCGGTTCGTGTTTATTGCTGTCATGGCGGCGGCGTTACTCGGCTGTGCCGGAGTCCGGGCTGCGGATGCGGAATGGACGCCATTGTTCGATGGCAAGACGCTGACCGGCTGGGAGAAAGTCGGGAATGAAGAGAGCCAGTGGGAAGTGGTCGACGGGGAGATTCGCGGCTCGGGACCGGCGTCGATGCTCGTGAATACCAAGGGGCCGTACAAGAACTTCCGCTACCGGGCCGAGATCAAGATCAACGATGGCGGCAACTCGGGCCTCTACTTTCGCGCAGCTCGGATGCCCAAGTTCACGGACGGTTACGAAGCACAGATCGACAGCACACACAAGGATCCCATTCGAACCGGATCGATCTATGGGATGTGCCACGTCTATACAAAATGGTTAAGCCCGACACGTGGTTCGTGTATGACTTGGAAGTCCGCGACGACGTGTGGCGCGGTCGCAAGATGACGCGGATCAAGGTCACGGTCGATGGCAACGATCTGTACGAGTACCTCGATTTCGCCCAGACCTTCAAGGAGGGGCACTTCGCCTTCCAGCAGCACGATCCCGGAAGCAAGGTCAGCATCCGCAAGGTCGAAGTCCAGCCGCTGGCCGACTGATCGCAGCCCGCTGCGCTCTTCATCGAGCCTGCCACTCGTGCAGTGACATGCCTGTGGATCGACGGCTCGGAACCCATTCACTTCCACATGGAGCCCCCCTCATGCCCAGTCGTATCAATCGTCGTCGGTTTCTCAGTCACGCCGCTGCCACTGCGGGGGTCGGATTCTGGGTCGGGTCGCAAACGAATCTCGTCTTTGGCCGATCGCCGAATGATCGCGTGAATGTGGCCTGCATCGGAGTGGGCGGCAAAGGTTCCAGCGACACCGATGGAGCGGCCCGCTACGGCGAGATTGTGGCGCTGTGTGACATCGACGACCGGCGGTTGAAGGAGAAGGCGCAGAAGTACCCCAACGCGAAGACGTTCCACGACTATCGTGAGTTGCTCAGCGTGATGGGGGACAAGGTCGACGCCGTGACCGTCAGCACCGCCGACCACACGCACGCGGCAGCGGGGGTGCGGGCGATGCGGCTCGGCAAGCATGTCTATTGCCAGAAGCCACTGACACACACCGTGGCCGAAGCGCGGCTCATGCGCGAGACCGCTCGGCAGCACAAAGTCATCACCCAGATGGGCAACCAGGGCACTGCTCACGATGGCTTCCGCGCCGGTGTCGAGCTGATTCGCAGCGGGGCGATTGGCGACGTGAGCGAAGTCCATGTCTGGACGAACCGCCCCTACTCCGACTGGAAGGCGGGGAAGATGTACTGGAAACAGTCTCCCCAACTCACCAGTCGGCCCAAGGAGACACCGCCGGTCCCGGACTACCTGCATTGGAACTTGTGGCTCGGTCCAGCTCCCGAGCGACCGTACAACCCGGCCTATCACCCTCACGACTGGCGCGGCTGGTGGGACTTCGGGACTGGGGCGCTGGGCGACATGGCCTGCCACACGGCGAACATTCCGTTCATGGCGCTCAAGCTGGGGCTGCCGACTCGTGTCTCGGCGATCAGTAGTGAAGTCAATCCCGAGACCTATCCGGCCTGGGCCACGATCACGTATCAGTTCCCCGCGCGAGGCGACCTGCCGCCGGTCAAACTGTTCTGGTACGAAGGGTCCGAGAACGGCAAACGCAACCTTCCCAAGCTGCAGTTCTTCGGAGGTGAAGAGCCGACCGACAGCGGCTGCATGCTAGTGGGTGCGAAGGGCCGCCTGTACTCCCCCGGCGACTCCGGCGATGTGCAGCGTCTGGAAGTCAAAGGCGAGGTCAAGACACCGGAGCGGACCATCGAACGCCTCGGCAGTGAAGTCGGTCCCGACGATAACCAAAAGCGGGAGTGGCTCCGCGCCATCCAAGGCGGCACTTCCCCGCTGAGCCACTTCGACTACTCCTCCGTCCTGACCGAGGCGATGCTGCTGGGTAATATCGCAGTCCGAGTCGGCCAGCCGATCGAGTACGACGGCCAGACAGGGGCGATCACGAATCACCCCGCCGCCGCACAGCTCATCGCTCCGCCGTCCCGTGCGGGCTGGGAACTCTAAATCCTGACAGGGTGAGATCATTTCGAGGGGAAATCAAAGGTGTCAGGAATCAAAGGTGTCAGAAACGAATGGCACTGTCGCCGCCACATCCTTTCGCCGGTCTGCGCGGACATTGGTCTGGGGCGGCGGGGATCATTGTTCTATGATCGCTCCGGCCGGGGTGGTCTTGTGGAAAATGAGCCATCCCTGGTATGAATTCGGAAGCCCTCCTTGGGGAATCTGTGCCACAGAATCCAGGGAGGGTTTCTTCATGGCCAGTGTCTCCGATTCTTCGCAGCGTGTCAGCGG
>JAYTFV010000218.1:0-13470 GCA_043734065.1 Planctomycetota bacterium | reverse complement strand
GTCGAACCAGCGATTTCGGAGAAATCGCCGACATTGGTGCCGCTTTCATGCCACTCTCGCCTTCCTCCTTGATGCTGGCGATTGAGTCGTCCTGCGACGAAACCGCTGCGGCGGTGGTCACTCGCGATTTGCGGGTCTTGTCGAGTGTCGTCTCCAGCCAGAACGAGTTGCATGAGCGTTTCGGCGGAGTGGTGCCGGAGATTGCCTCGCGGGCCCATGTCCAGCGGATTCTCCCCGTCATTGATGAGGCGATCCGCAAGGCCGGAGTCGTTCTCCACGACCTCTCCGTGATCGCGGTCGTGACCCAGCCGGGACTCGTCGGCTCACTGCTCGTGGGGCTGACAGCGGCCAAGACGCTGGCCCTGGTCCTCGATAAGCCACTGGTGGCAGTGAATCACATTGAGGGGCACATCTACGCCTGTCGCCTGGCAGCGGGGCGTGATCTTTTCCCGTGCATTGGTCTAGTCGTCAGTGGCGGGCATACGAACCTGTACGATTGCCACACGGCCACAAACTTTGAGTTGATCGGAGCGACAATCGACGACGCGGCGGGTGAGGCGTTCGACAAGATCGCCAGCGTCCTCGGGCTCCCCTACCCCGGCGGGCCGATGATCGAGAAGGTGGCCCAAGCCGGGAACCCCACCGCCTTCAAGTTCCCGCGCACGTTCCTCAAGGACGACCGGCTCGACTTCAGTTTCAGCGGGATCAAGACCTCGGTCCTGTACGAAGCCAAGGGCCAGCCGGGAGCACTCGTCCAACCGCCCGCGCTCACCGAGTCGCGCATCGCCGACATCGCTGCCAGCTTTCAGGCGGCGGTGATCGATGTTCTCGTGTCAAAATGTCGGCAGGCTCTGAAGCGCTCGGGCCGCCAGACACTCTGCGTCGGCGGCGGGGTGGCGGCGAACTCCGTGTTTCGCCAAGCCCTTGAAGAGATGACCCGCCGGGAGAATATCGAGTTGCACCTCAGCCCGCGCGAGTATTGCACCGACAACGCCGCCATGGCCGCAGTCGGGTGGGAACTATTCGAAGAAGGCCGACTGGCCCCGCTCGATCTGGATGTGGTGCCGGGTCTGGTCCGGAAGAGTACGCCCATTTAGCAAGAGTACACCCGTTGAGCCGCGACGCGGAGTCTTCGAAACGGAGCGTGCCCGCGACCACTACACCCGCAGTTCCGTCGCCTCGCCGCCGATGTCATCGGCGTACTTCTTCCGAATGGGTTCAACGATCTGGCTCAAGAAACTGTCGACTTGTTCCGGGGCGCGACCGACGAAGCGGCGGGCTTCGAGGGCGTTCGAGAGGTCGGCGTGCTCGAAGGCCGGGTCGTTTCGCAGCCGTTCGATGAGGTCGTTCGACTGGCCGAACTCCTTCACCTGGCGACCGGCAGCCTGGCTGTGGACGCGGATGACCTCGTGCAGGATCTGGCGGTCACCCCCAGCTTGCACAGCGGCCATGAGAATCTCCTCCGTCGCCATGAACGGCAGTTCCTCAGCCAGGTTCTTCTCGATCACGCGCGGGTAAACGACCAGACCCTCGACGATGTTGCGGTAGATAATGAGCAGCGCATCGATCGCCAGGAACGACTGCGGCAGCGACAGACGACGGTTCGCACTGTCATCCAGCGTCCGCTCCATCCACTGCACAGCTGCGGTCTGTTCGGCGTTGGAGGTGAGCGACATGGCGAACCGCCCAAGGGCGCACATGCGTTCGGCCCGCATCGGGTTCCGCTTGTAGGCCATCGCGGAAGAGCCGATCTGGTCCTTCTCGAACGGCTCTTCGATCTCCTTGCGGCTTTGCAAGATGCGGAGGTCGCTGCCCATCTTGTGGCCGGTCTGGCCGATCCCGCTGAGCGTCGACAGCACCTGGGCGTCGACCTTGCGGGAGTAGGTCTGACCGGTGACCGCGTAGGAACCGGGGAAGCCCATCTTCTCGGCGACACGCTGATCGAGGGTCTCGCACTTGGCGTGGTCGCCGTGGAAGAGTTGCAGGAAGGTGGCCTGCGTCCCAGTGGTTCCCTTGACCCCGCGAAACTTGAGCGTGGCGAGGCGGTGTTCGAGTTCCTCCAGGTCGAGGACCAGGTCTTGACACCAGAGCGTGGCCCGCTTGCCCACCGTGGTTGGCTGAGCGGGTTGCAGGTGTGTGAACCCCAGGCACGGCAGGTCGCGGTACTTGACTGCGAACGTCGCGAGGTCGTCGATGACCTGCACCAGCCTCTTACGAATCAGTTGCAGCCCGTCTCGCATCTGGATCAGTTCGGTGTTGTCAGTCACGTAACAACTGGTCGCCCCGAGGTGGATGATCCCGCCAGCGGTGGGGCAGAGTTCCTTATACGTCTCGACATGGGCCATCACGTCGTGGCGGCGGATCTTCTCATGATGAGCCGCGCGGGCGAAGTCGATGTTGTCGACCTGGGCGCGAAGTTCCTCGACTTGAGCCTGACTGATGTCGAGCCCGAGTTCCCGCTCGGTCTCGGCCAGCACGACCCACAGCCGCCGCCACGTCGAGTGCTTCCGCTGCTCCGACCAAATCGCGGACATCTCGCGCGAGGCGTAGCGGGTGTTGAGCGGGCTTTCGTACTGGTCACGCGACACGGGGGTGGTCCTGGGGCGGGGGGGGGCTTGCTGGTGAGAAGATGAGGAAGAATTCAACGCAATGTCAGCCTGAAGGCTGGACTCCCACGGGCTGCACCACACCGGTTGTCAGCGCGGTAAATAATCTTCGGTCGCGGGCTTCGGATCGATGATCGCATCGGCCTCGGGGAGGCCGGTCGCTTGGCGTTTCGCCGCGTCCCAGAGGATCGGCTTCTGCATGCGGAGGGCCAGGACGCCGAGCATGCCCACTTCGGTGATGCGGGCTCCGATCTCGAACGGGGAGTAGGTCTTCGTATCCCCCGCACAGGCGAGAACCCACTCGAACATGTGCGAGTTGTTCACGCGGCTCCAGCGCGGGCGTTCGCCTTGGGCGGCGAGTTTGGGATCCCATTTGAGGACTTCGGTATCGATGCGGGGTTGGGTCTTCGCGATCTTGGCCACCTCGGGTTGATGGGCCCCAGTGAACTCCTTGGCCCCATTCAAACGCACGTTGCAATCGGTATTCCACAGCCCCGCCGAGAGGGTGCCAGCACTCCCGACGATCAGACAACCCGTGTTGCCCACCGGCCCTTGGGTCACGCTGTCGGGTGGCAGATTGTTGTCCCCGGAATAGAAGTGCAGCTTGACCGGCCCGCGATCTCCCTTGGCAGCAAAGTCGAACGTCACGGTGCAGCGGGTAGGGAACGACTCGTAGCCCATGTCCTTGCCCGTCGCTTCGATGCGAGTCGGAGCATCGAGGTCGAGCGCACGATAGGCCAACTGGAATCCGTGGCAGCAGAAGTCGGCGATTGACCCTCCGCCGAAATCGTACCAGCCGCGCCACTTTACGGGGTGATAAATGTCATTGTTGTAGGGGCGGGCTGGGGCCTTGCCGAGCCAGAAGTTCCAGTCGAGTCCCTCGGGGATGGCATCAGCCTGGGCCGGACGGTTGACGCCGTTGGGCCAGCCATGCGCGGGATGCCAGACGTGGACCTCGGTGATGGAACCCAGCAGGCCGGAGCGGATGACCTCGAAGCTGCGGCGAAAGCCTTCGGTGGAGCAGCCTTGATTGCCGGTCTGAGTCGCCTGCTGCGGGTGGTCGAGGGCCAACTTCTCCAAGGCCCGACATTCGGCGACCGAATGGGCCAGCGGCTTCTCGCAATAGACATGCTTGCCGGCTTGCAGGGCTGCCTGGCAGATCGGCACATGCCAATGGTCGGGTGTGGCGACGATCACGGCATCGACCCCTTTCTCCGTCTCCAGCAGTGCGCGGTAGTCGTGATAGGTCCGGGCCTCCTCCAGCCCCTTGATCTTTAGGGCACTGTCCCGCTGTCGCTTGTCGACATCGCAAATGGCCACGATCTGCTGATCGAGCTTGGAGAGTTCCGGGATCAGGTAGCCCCGCATCTGGCCCCCCATGCCGATGCACGCAAACGACAACTTCTCGTTCGGCGATTGCCCGAACAGGATTCCCGAAGGCAGGATCGTCGGCAGACCAATCCCGATCGCAGCTGCCGATTGAACGAACTGACGACGGGTGAATGTGTGGGACATGTTGCAGCCTGCTGCTGGAAGAGGGAGGGACTGGTTCAATGAGAGTGTGTGCCCGAGCAGGGAGGAATTCAAGGGTGACTTCTCGCTGACATCTGAGCCACAAGCTTCGCTCTGAATCGCGTGCCAAACCGCAGCGAGCGTTGGACGTGAGTCCAACGTGTTCGAGCGATGTTCGATGTTCCGATCCGACCCGGCTTGGTGAGATCGCGTCGTTTGGGCACGGCGGACTTACGTCCGCCGCTCGCTGGGGAAGAGCGGCAGTGAGCGTTCAGTGTTACACTGCTTCGCCGATGGCCTGCCACCTGCCCGCCTTGCCGCTCATGTCCATTCGCATCACTAATCTGCGCCTCCCGGTCGAAGAGTCGGAACTGACTCTGCCCGTGGTGATCGCGCGGCGGCTCAAGTTGCCAGCCGAGGCGGTGCAGCGGTTTCAGATATTGCGGAAGAGTTTGGATGCTCGCAAGCGGACCGAACTGCTGTTCGTCTACTCGGTCATGGTGGAGTTGCAGGACGAAGAGGGGGCCCTCCGACGTTGGAAGAACGACCACGATGTGCAGGTCTTCCAGCCCGAGCTGTTCGACGACCCGACTCCCGGAACCCTCCCGTTGGAGCAGCGTCCGGTCGTCGTTGGCACCGGCCCGGCGGGGCTGCTCGCGGGGTACTATCTCGCGCTTAAGGGCTACCGTCCGCTGCTCATCGAGCGCGGGGCCGCCGTCAAGGAGCGGGTGCCCGCGATCCGCACGTTCGATCGTGGCGGGGTCCATGATGTCGAGAACAACTACCTGTTCGGCGAGGGCGGGGCGGGCTGCTTCTCGGACGGCAAGCTGACGTGCCGCATGTCCGGGGCCGACTTCGAGTGGGTGCTGCGGTCGTTCGTGACCTGTGGCGGGCGTGAGTCGCTGATCTATGAATACAAGCCGCATCTGGGGAGCAACAAGCTGCCACTGATCTGCCGCAACTATCGTCGCGAGATCGAGCGCCTCGGCGGGGAGTACAAGTTTCACTGCCGCATGGAGGGACTCGATGTCGTCGATGGCCAACTGCGGGGGATCGAGACCTCCAGCGGGTACATCGCGACGCGGCAGGTGCTGCTCGGGATCGGCCACAGTGCCCGCGACTCGTACACGATGCTGCACGCGCTCGGCATCCCGCTGAAGCCGAAGGCGTTCCAACTCGGCCTCCGCATCGAGCAGCCGCAGGAGCAGGTCAACCAGTGGAAGTACGGACGCGACTCGTACCTCGGCATCCTCGGGGCTGCCGATTACAGCTTGGTCGCGAATGGCGAGCGGGACTTGTACTCGTTCTGCATGTGTGCCGGGGGGATCGTGATCCCGAGCATCTCGGAACCGAATATGTTCTGCTCGAACGGCATGAGCAACTCGCGGCACGACACCCCGTTCGCCAACAGCGGGCTGATGGTCACTCTGAATCCTGAAGAGTTCGGCAGCTCGCACCCGCTGGCCGGTGTCGAGGTCCAGCGGCAGTACGAAGCCGCCGCGTTCGAGCTGGCCGGTCGCGACTACAAAGCCCCGATCATGTGGGCCAAAGACTTCGTGGCCGAGAAGTCGACACGCATCGGCGAGAAGCTGCCGAGTTCGTACGAGCGCGGGACCGTCTCGGCGGATCTGCGGCAGGTACTCCCCCCGGTCGTGGCACGGGCCATTCGTGACGGTCTCCCCGCGATGGACCGCCGCTGGCGAGGCGAGTTCCTCAAGCACGCCACCGTCGTCGGCCCCGAGATGCGCGGCAGCTCTCCGGTCCGCATCGACCGCGACCTCGTCTCGAGAGAGACGCCAGGCTTCGCGGGCCTGTACCCCGTCGGTGAGGGAGCCGGATACGCTGGCGGGATCGTCAGCGCCGCTGTCGATGGACTGCGGTCAGCGCGGGAGATCGTGCGGCGGTTTGCCCCGCTGATGGTCGGCTCAGGTTGAACGACGAGGCTCAACGTAACGACTCTCG
Organism: Planctomycetota bacterium; assembly: GCA_043734065.1. Taxonomy (GTDB): domain Bacteria; phylum Planctomycetota; class Planctomycetia; order Planctomycetales; family Planctomycetaceae; genus TH-plancto1. The sequence goes on along the minus strand of JAYTFV010000218.1, from coordinate 7,390 downwards.
ATGTCTATGGTCGGCCATTGCAATTGACTCAACCACCACGTTCGGCCCGCACTTCGCTCCGACGTGCAGGGCCACGTTGTTGAACGTGACGACGTGCTGATACGGTCGCAGGCGGTACTCGACATGCGAGACCTGGTCGAAGGACACCCGGAAGAGGTCCACGTCCCATTGAGATTTTCCGTCCTGGACGTTCGTGGTTCCGGTGGTCGTGTGACGCTTCCCTTGCAGGTCGACCAGCACAGTTTCAATGGTGGTGTACTTGAGGTCCGGGTTTGCGGGCTGGCCCTTCCAAACGACGCGGGTGTAGTTCGCTGGTTTTTCGGAATCAGGCTCCGTGGGGCGATAGTCCGGCGGGAACGACTGGATCATCTGCCAAAAAGCATCGCCAGCATCCGAGGTTTCCAGCTTGGGCTGAATCGAGTCATAGACCTTCCGATACGGAACGGGCACCTCAGCGGGAACTTCGACCGCCTTAGCCTTCGGAGGCACTTTGGGATCGATCGTCAACACTCGATACGGCCCCCACTCGCCTGGAATCCCAATCCGCAGCCGTTGGACCTGCTGATTCCAGGTCAAGACGCTCATCCTCCCGATCGTGCTGTCTCCCGATTCGATCGTCGGCCCCGAGAAAGGGAGCAGTGCCCGCTGCTCCTTCGTGAACCCGTGGACCCGGACAATGAAGTCCCGGAAGTCATTGTCCCCCCAGTCGCTCTGCCCCCCCGGCGGCAACGGATTGACTTTCAACCCCGCCGCCCACTCGGGTGCCTTCTCAAACTTCACCCCCTGCGGTGTCCAGCCTTCCACACCGCTCCCGCGATAGAGCGTCACTCCCAGCAGTTCCAACTCCAGCCCTCCGGGCAGAGTGGCTTTGATCTGAGACGAGCCAGCATCGGCCAGCCACTTGTCCGGATGCGTTACCGCCACCGGCAGGGTGCCGAATCCCGGCCCCCCGATGCGGACCCAGACCTTGCCGGGCTGTCGCTCGGGGAGCGTCGGTCGATCCTGCTCTTGATTTCCGGACATCGGATCCCAGACGCCGCGTCGCACCCAGTCGGCCCAGTCGATGCGGAAGGAGCCCGTCTGCCGGGCGGCGATCTCGATGCGAGGGGCCTCGTCGAGTTTCTCCGTCACCCACAGCGGCGAGTGGCCCTCGCTCTCTTCTCCTCCCCAACCGGCCCCCAAAGTCAGATCGAGTTCACTGAAGCTCCAGGCTTCATCGGTCATGTTTCTCACATTGACTCGGATGAACTCCTTCCCCGCTTTGTCGACTTCCACTTTCAGTTCGCCGGAGTACTGATTCGAGCTGTGCTTTTGCGGTGGCACTCCCGCACGAGGCTGTTGCTTCAGCGGTGACGAGGCCAGCGGCAGTTCCACCGGGAAGACCGTCCAGGGGTGCCTGGCGATCAGCCAGTGCTTGCCCGCGGGGAGCTTCTCCAGCGAGGCCGTCGCATCCTTTTCGAGCCAGTTCATCCACCCCTCACGGAGGGGAGGCGTATAACCGATGTGAGCCTGAACCACATCGCCGCCGTTGTAGTGCGTGCCAGCGGACTCGACCATTTGCAGGATTGCCTTGGCTGCGGGTGGGGCTTTCGAGGTCGACTCTGGCACTGCAATCGGCTCCACCGAAACTTTTGGCACGGTCTTCTTCCCCGGCTCAAGCGACACGTTCTCAAACGTGATGAAGTGCCGGTACGGACGCAGGCGGTATTCCCAGCGAGCGATCTTTCCGGGCAACCTGGAGTCCGTGCGATATTTGGCCGTCACCTTACCGGAGTTGTCGTTCTCGATCGAGGAGCGATCGAACATCTCCTTCCCCTCCGTGTCGATCGCGTGGATCTCCCATGTGTACTGATCCTGGTATTTCTCCGGCATCTCCAGGGTCAACTCGGACTGCGCGGGATCGTCGGGATGCGGGCCACAGCGGACGACTCGAATCTCGCCATAATGCCCCGCTTCTGGTTCGGCCAGATCCATCTCATTGAGCAGCTTCCCATCCAGACCCACCTGCTGGTACGGCCCCCACGGAGCATCGCTCATCGCCATCCGGAACGTCACCGTGTCGCTCGGTGTGTTGAGCAGCAGGCTCAGACGATTGCGGTAAGGGTTAGCCAGCGGAAAGTGAGACATTCCCATCGTGGCTTGAAGATCAAGGAACGCGAACGCTGGTTGAGATTGCAGACCCCGCATCTCAACGAGCAAGTCACGGGCTGCCGGATCGGATGTCCCATCATCTGTGCGACTTGTTTTGACGCTATGGCGATTCACAATGATTCGCGTTGGCCACTCGGTGGTCTCACCGATCGGCGACCCATCCGGTTTCCAGCCGTCCTTCGTCGGGGCAAAGTTCTTCGTCACGCCGACGAGTTCGACCTCCAGCCCACCGGGGAGTTTGGCGATTAGGGTCGGAGGGGGCATGTCACTCTCGGTTGTCTTGTTGTCAGTCCTCTCGTTCGGCCCCGCAGCGGTGATCGCGGCGAGAGTCAAGATGCCGACAACCAGTGTGGCTCCCAGGGCCACGCTGCCGTTGGAGAGGTGGCTCGGTGCGGGTTCACGAGCGAAGAGGCGGCGCACTCGGCTGAGCAGCGAACCGCCGCTGGCTCCGAGGGCCAGCGGGGTTTGGGTGGCTCGCAGCTCTTCCAGAGCCAACAACGCGCGGCTGTAGTCGACTCGGTTGCCGATGACGCTGACCGCGATGTCGTCGCAGCAGTTCTCGCGCTCGCACCGGATTTGGTGTGAGAGCCACCACACAGCAGGGTGGTAGAAGCAGACCGTCTCGACCAGCGTTTGGATCAGATTGACGAGGTAGTCGTGCCGCCGGATGTGGGCCAGTTCATGAGCCAGGATCGCCTCCAATTGCGAGGCGGGCAGCCCGGTGACAATGCTGACCGGGAGCAGGATCACCGGCTTGAAGTAGCCTGCCACGATCGGGACTTGCACCACAACCGATTGCAGCACAAGGACGGCTTGGGTGATGCCGAGTCGTTGGGCGGTCGCGGCAAGGGCGGCTTGCACGGTCTCGGGGACCGGCGAGACACCGGTGGTTCGCAAACGGTGGACGGTGAACCAACTCAGCAGCGGCCGCAACGCAAAGGCGAGTACGCCCAGCGACCAACCCCAGACAATCGTCGACAGCCACGGGGTCACGGCTTCCTGGATACGCTTGCTCCACGTTGGTTGGGGGAGTTCAGGCAGGGGAGCGGTGGCGACTGGCGTGGTGACTACCACCGGCGCGACGGGAGCAGGGAACACTGGTGCAAGGAGTGGGACAACTTCGGGCACTGCGACCGAATTCGGCTGGGCAGGGGGGAATACCACCGCGATCACCGGCTGCGGGGCCTCCACGGGCAACACCTCCCAAGTCGCGAACGGTGCGGTCACGATGATGCCCAGCATGGTGAGTAGCACGACGTAACGCGCAGACGCACTGGTCCGCCGCATGACGCGTTGGAGTACAAACGCCACAGCGGAGAGCAGTGCGAACTGCCACAGCGAGTGGACCAGCACCCAACCCAATCGTTCCATGAATGTCGACATCGGTCACTCCCGAAAGGGGACGTGTAGCTCAGTCGCTCCGCGACTGAGTTTTCGAAGGGCAGATGAACTGCCGTTTCTGTGCAATCTTTCGACAGTGCTGAAACAGCGTTCGGAATGCGAGTCGCAGAGCGACATCGCCTACGGCTGCTCCATCTGATCGAGCAACTGACGGACCTCGTCGAGTTCTTCGCGGGTCGCCTTGGCCGACGACAGGGCTTGCAGGACGAGACTCATCGTTGACCCGGCGTAGAGCTTCTGGATGAAATCGGTCAGCATCTTCTGGCTAGTCTTCTCGCGGCTGACCGTGGTGCGGTAGATGTGCGGACTGGCTGCCTCGTCGCGTTTGACGAGCCGCTTGTCGAGCATCACCGACAGCATCTTGACCGTTGTCGAGTAGTTGGTCCCCTTCTCGGCCTCGAGCCGCTTGTGGACCTCTCGCACCGGGCTGGGGCCCAGCTCCCACAGGATGCGCAGGATTTGCAACTCGACTTCGGTCGGCTGCGAGGGACTGGGTTTCGTCATCGTGATGCTCCCGAAGGCACTTAGCGAAGCTCTTCGCTACTCAGTGTAGCGAAGATTTTCGCTAGTGCAACAGGAATAGCGAAAGATTTCGCTATACGTCGTTTAGCCGCGACGCGAAGTCCTCGAAGCGGAGCGCGGAGCCCTCATCACTTCGCCGCGTTCTTCTTCGCAAACGCCGCGACATCTTTCGCCGCTTTGGTCTCGATGCCCGGGGCATTCAGGAACCCGAGATCGCGGAACCAGTCGATGTACCGCTCCGGCCAGGTGCCCAGCGGGATGCCATCGCGGGGGCTGATCGAGCCGCCGTGGGTGCCTCGGCCGTAGATGTGCATCTCCAGATTCGGGACACCGCGTTTCAGCATCGGGGTGAAGTATTCGGTGGTCCAGATCGCGTGGACCTGGTCCCCCGAGCCGGGGCAAACCAAAAAACTCGGCGGGACGTTGGCCGGGATCGGTGTTTCTGGGGCCTTCGTAAACGGCGTCGGTCCGGGGTAGACGATGCCGACGAAATCGGGGCGGGCTGAGATCTTGGCCAGCGGGTCGGATGGGTCGCTGTGGTTTTTCTGGAAATCCTCAAAGAAGAGAGCGGTGGGGGCCGAGAGCTCCGCTCCGGCGGAGAACCCCATGATGCCAATCTTGGCCGGGTCGAGCTTCCACTCGGTCGCATGCGCCCGCACGATTCTGATCGCCTGGAACGCATCATGCACCGCATCCGTCGTCGGCTCGTACCCATCCACCCGCAGCCGGTTCCGCAGCACGATCACCGACACGTGGTGCTGCGCAAAGAACGGCACCAGATCGTACCCCTCCGGCCCCACCCACAGAATCTTGTGACCCCCGCCCGGAGCCACAATCACAGCGGCCCCGTTGGCCGCGCGGCCTTCGGCGAGATGGACCTCGATCGACGGGTTGTGGATGTTCAGCGTGTTCAGCAGCTTGGTCGTCGTCTGGTCGGTGGTGTTGTACTTCTCGGCCTCATGAATGCGGTCCTGCTTGAGCAGCTTCGAGTCCGGCGGGTAGAGCGGGAGGACGATCCCACCGGGGAGAGCTGCCTCGGGAATGAACGGGCCATCGGAGGGCTTCCGCTCGGGGGCGGAGGGCTTGTCTTGAGCGACACAAACGGATGCCGTGCAGAGACAGAGGGCGATGAGGAGCAGCTTCATGGGGGAGTCCTGGTCGTGATTGAGTGAACCGGATGCAATCTGGAATGTGGCACGACGCTCCGCGTCGTGACTCACGACGCGGAGCGTCGTGCTACATTGCGGCGGTCACGACCATTTCGACGAGATAGCCCGCAGCCAGTCCGGCTTGGACACAGGCTCGGGAGGGGGCGTGGCCAGCGGGGATCCAGGAGTCCCATTGCTCGTTGAGGATCGCGCTCTGTTTCAGGTCGGCGAGGTAGATCAGCACCTGCAACAGGCGGGTGCGGTCGCTGCCGACGAGGGCCAGCCGCTGGTCGATCTGGGCCAGGATCTGAGCGACCTGGCTGCGCATGTCCTGCGACGGGTCATCGGCGACTTCGACGAAGTGGGCGATGCCGTGGTGGACGACGGCATCGGACCAGCGGCGGGTGACGCCGTGACGTTGGATGGGGGACATGAGTGGGGACCAATGAATGTGGTCCGACGCTCCGCGTCGGCACTCACGACGCGGAGCGTCGTGCCACATTACCTTCCGTGGTTCTGGATCATCTGTCGACGGTGGTTCAGGTATCTCCGCAGCACGGCGTCGAGGTGTTCGTTCGTGCGAACGGTCTCGTGGTCGATCCCTTCAGCGGCGCAGCGGCGGCGGACTTCGTGTAGGAAGGTCTGCATTGCGGCCAGATATCCCTCGCGCAGCGAGCGCGGGTCGCAGACGAGTTGGCCCGCCTCTTCCAGGCCCTCGAACTTCGTCACGCCGGTGTAGCTGAAGTCGAGTTCCTCGGGGTCGAGGACTTGCAGCACCAGCACGTCGTGCCCGCGTTTCCGCAGCATCCGCAGCCCCCGGAACAGCCCCTCGCGCGGGACGAACAGGTCGGAGATCAGGACCACCATCCCGCGCTGCGACTTCTCCTCAGCGATTTGCCGGAGGATCGCTTCGAGGTCGGTCTTCTTGGTCGGGTTCTGCTGGAACAGCACCGACAGAATCGCTCCGAGATGTGTGTTCGTGCTGCGCGACGGAGCCTGCGCTCGGATCTGATCGTCGAAGGCGGATAGCGACACCGCGTCCTGCTGCTTGAGCAGTAGATACGTCAGCGCCCCGGCGATCTGGCAGGCATAGTCGAACTTGGTCATCGCGCCCGAGCCGAACTGCATCGACTCGCTGATGTCGACCAGCAGCGTCGTGCGAAGGTTCGTCTCTTCCTCGAACAGCTTCAGATAATACTTGTCGGTCTTGGACCAGACCTTCCAGTCGATCCGCCGCACATCATCGCCGGGGGCGTATTCGCGGTGTTGGACGAACTCGATCGACTGCCCGAAGTAGGGGCTGCGGTGCATGCCGGAGAGGAACCCCTCGACGACCTCGCGGGTGAGGATTTCGAGCCGGGAGATGCGGGCCACCACTTCGGGCGGGAGGGTCTTGGGAGAAGCGGCATGATTCACGGGCAGCACCTCGCAGGGAGTGGCGGGGCAGGGCACCACCGGGACGTTGCGGTAGGGTATGTTCCCGGATTGAGGCGGGGGTGTCCAGCCGTCGCCAGCGTAGTGGCGACTCTTCTACAATCGTAGCGCTGTCAACGCATGAGTTGGAGTCCAGTCTGTAGGCTGCTCCAGTGCAGGCTAAAGCCTGAACTCGAACCCCGCGACCTGTGTCCGGCGGCGACGCTCTTTCGTCTTCCTCACTGTCTCCAGAATACTCAAGGCAGAACTTCCCATGTCCTGGCACCAAACACGCATTACCCTCGGCCCGTTTCGGCGGGGGTTTCATCTGGTGACGCGGCAGATCGTGGATGCTCTGCCAGAGTTGACGGGGTATCGGGTGGGGTGGTTGCAGGTGTTCATTCAGCACACGTCGGCTTCGGTCACGATCAACGAGAACGCGGACGCCGAGGTGCGGACCGATCTGGAAGCGGTGTTCAACCAGTTGGCTCCCGAGACGTTTCCGTATGAGCACACGTATGAGGGGGCCGATGACATGCCCGCCCATGTGAAGGCGGCCTTGCTCGGGAGCAGCGTCACGGTGCCGATCAGCGATGGGCAATTGGCGCTCGGCACCTGGCAGGGGATCTACCTGTGCGAGCATCGCGACCGGGCCGGGGCGCGGAGTTTGGTGCTGACGCTGCACGGGGAGTAGTCGACTCAGCGCCATGCCGGATATGATATTCAATGGCTGAGCGAGTGTCGGGGGGGGGGGC
>JAYTFV010000217.1:0-2511 GCA_043734065.1 Planctomycetota bacterium | reverse complement strand
CTCTTCGTTCCCGTGGAGACAGAGGGCTTCAACCGACCGCTGGCGCGTATCGAAATCCTCGTCCAGGACGGGCAATTGCTCCCCCAACCGGAACGATTTGCAGCCGCAGCCCGGCGGGTGTTGTGGCAACTGCGAAATCATTTGATGGTGGTGTAGTGGCAGCCTCGACTTGGTGATTCCCCTGATGCAGGACTCGCCCCACGACTGTCCCGGCCCGCCCGCCCGGCTCTCCCCTCCCGTCTGATGCCCGATGTCGGTACACTCTCCGCCTCACATTTTTCTGGGAGGCGGGGTTGCCTGGCTCGGAATTGGTTGGTTCGTCGGGACTGGTTCGAACATGGCTGTGCTGCTTCAAATTCGGGATGCCCACAAGAGTTACGGCTCGCAGATCCTGCTGGACGGGGCCGAGGCGTCGATCACCGATGACGTGAAGGTGGGCTTCGTCGGCCGCAACGGAGCCGGGAAGAGTACGCTGCTGCGGGTACTGCTGGGCGAAGAGGAACTCGAAACCGGCGAGGTCATCCGCCATCCCCGGCTGCGGCTGGGCTACCTGCGGCAGCACGACCCGTTTCTGCCCGGTGAAACGGCGCTGCAGTTCCTGATGCGGGACAGCGGGCAGCCCGATTGGCGCTGCGGGGAAGTGGCCGGGCAGTTCGAAATCAAAGGCGATTACCTCGACGGCCCCGTGTCAAAGCTCTCTGGCGGATGGCAGACCCGCGTGAAGCTGGCGGCTCTGTTGCTGCACGATCCGAACCTGCTGCTACTCGACGAACCGACAAACTTCCTCGACCTACGGACGCAGATTCTGCTCGAACATTTCTTGCGGAATTATAAGGAGGCGTGCCTGATCGTCTCGCACGATCGGGCCTTCCTGGGGGCCACCTGTACCCAGACGCTCGACCTGTCGCGAGGGAAGCTGACGATGTTCCCCGGCAAGATCGATGCCTTTCTGGAGTACCAGGCCGAGCACAAGGTCCGTCTCGAAAAGACCAACGCCACCGTACAGATGAAGATGAAGCAACTGGAAATCTTCATCGCCAAGAACAAGGCCCGCGCCAGTTCCGCTGCCCAGGCCCGCAGCAAAACGAAGCAACTCGAACGCCTCGAAGTGACCGAGATCGAGGCCGAAGAGCCGACCGTTTCGATCCGCGCCCCGCTGGTCGAACCCCGCAAGGGGACCGCTCTCCGCTGCGTCGACCTGACCATCGGCTACCCCGAGCGGCCCGTCGCTAGCGGCGTCAACATCGAGGTCGACCACGGCAGCCGCGCAGCCATCGTGGGGGACAACGGTCAGGGAAAAACCACGTTCCTGCGAACAGTGGTCGACTCGCTGGCACCACTCAAGGGCGAAGTCCGCTGGGGCCACGGCTGCAAGATCGGCGTCTATGCCCAGCACGTCTACAACAGCCTGCCCGACAAGCAGACGGTGTTCGAGTACCTCGAACAGCACGCCCCACTGGGGACGAAGACGCAGGAAGTCCTCAATGCCGCTGCATCGCTGCTGTTTCGGGGCGACCATATCTATAAGAAGATTTCGGTTCTCTCCGGGGGCGAACGGGCGCGGTTGTGCATGGCGGGCGTGCTGCTCAGCCAGTGCAACATTTTAATCCTCGACGAACCGGGGAACCATCTGGATGTCGACACGGTTGAATCGCTGGCCGAAGCGCTGCTGGGGTTCAAGGGGACGGTGATCTTCACGAGCCATGACCGGCACTTTATGAAGCGGGTCGCGTCGCACATCATCGAGGTCCGCGATGGCCGCGTGGTCAACTACTACGGCGACTACGAGGCGTACCTGTATTCGATCAACAAGGAGATCGAGGACGGCGAACGCGAGCTGGCCACGAACAAGCTGTCGAAGGCCCCCGTGCAGGCCAGCAAAGCCGCCGCCAAAGTCGCTCCCAAGGCGGCGAAACGCAACGAGCGCGAGATCCGTAAGGAGATCAACAACATCGAGAAGCTGATCTCCCGGCTGGACGGCGAGAAGAAGGCATTCAACGAGCAGATCATGAACACCAGCGATGCCAAACTGGCCATGCAGGTGCATATGGAGATGATCGTCATCGCCGCCCAGCTGACCGAAGCCGAGGAGAAGTGGTGTGTGCTGAGCGAGGAGTTGCAGGACGCGTGAGCGGGAGAGCCTCCCCGTGGGAGTCCAGCCTTCAGGCTGGCTCTGATCCGTGGGATAGGCTTCCAGCCTGTCATGCCATGATCAGGCGAGCGGCCGGTGGAAACTGACCCATCAGACTTCCGAAGTCATCGGAGACTTCGGAAGTCTCTGGGGACGGAAATATGTTCTCCCTCAGACGGCCTTTCCAGGCGGTCTCTTGTCGCGAGACATCACGGGACGGCCTGGAAAAGCCGTCCTACCCAGTCAGGCACGACAGGCTGGAAGCCTATCCCACGGCCACTTAGTTGGACAGCGCCACTTTTGCCTTCAAAGCTGATCCGAGACTGGTGTTCCCGCGAAATGAGAAAGAGGCGATCCTCCGTGTGCATTCAGTCACACGG
>JAYTFV010000216.1:0-4647 GCA_043734065.1 Planctomycetota bacterium | reverse complement strand
AACCATCAACGATCAACCATCAACCCTCCTTCCCGCCCACGTTGTACTTGTTCATCGCCGCCGCCAACCCCTGCTGCACCCACGCCTCGACTGCATCGGTTGCCAAGACACACGCGGCTTCGATCGCGGGCTTCTCTTCGGCGGAGAACCGACCGAGCACGTAGTCGGTCGGGTCGATCGGCTGGGGTGGGCGACCGATGCCGATGCGGAGACGGGCGACCTGCGTGGTGCCCAGCAGGTCGATAATGTTCTGCAGTCCCTTCTGCCCGCCCGCTGTGCCGGATCCGCGCAGCCGCAGCTTCCCGCTGGGGAGATTGAGGTCATCGCAGATTACGAGGACATCGGCGGGGGTCGCCTTGTGAAACCCGAGATGAGAGTTCACCGCTCGCCCGCTGAGGTTCATGTACGTCGTGGGAGCCACGAGCAGCACCCGCTCGTCGCCGATGCGCCCGTCGGCGATGTCGGCCTCGAACTGGGACTTCCAGCGGTCCACGATCATCCGCCGTCCCAGCAGATGCAGCACGTCATATCCGATGTTGTGCCGAGTACCGGCATACTGCCGACCGGGATTTCCAAGGCCAACGATCAGCTTCATGAGGGGCACCTGCGGAACCGGCTCGCGGGGGGTGGGCCGGTGTTGGCGATTATCGAGGGGTGAGGGAAGGATTGCTATCGAGGGCATGTTTCCGTAGCGGGCAAGCGGGATTGTGGTACGACGCTCCGCGTCGTACGTCACGACGCGGAGCATCGTGCTACAATGACGGTCGGTCACTGCCACGTCCCGAGTGAGTGCAAATCCCCTCATGAAGTGTTCACTGTCATTTCTGGTCCTGGTGCTGATCTCCTCCGTCGTGAGGGGTCAGGACGCGGCGAAGGTGCCGTCCGATCAGTCCGGTTACGCGAAGACCGTGGCTCCGTTCTTCAAGCAGTATTGCACCGAATGCCACGAAGGGGACAAACCCGAAGGGGAGTTCGCGCTGGACGCCCAGCGGTTGCTCAATGACTTCGGCGATCCAGGGGCGCGTTCGAAATGGCGCGAGGTCGTCAACGTTCTCAACTCGCACGAGATGCCTCCCGAAAAAGAGACTCAGCCCTCCGAGGCCGAAGTGGCCTCTGTCGTCGACTGGATCACTGAGCAGACGGTGCGGGCGGAGTTGATCCTCCGCGAGCGAACGGTCGTGCTGCGGCGACTCAACCGCAGCGAGTATCACAACACGATTCGCGACCTGATCGGGGTCGACTTTAATACGGAGGGGTTCCCGCAAGACCCGCCCGCCGGGGGCTTTGACAACAACGGCGGGGCGCTGACGCTCTCGCCGCTGCATGTCGAGTTGTACCTGCAAGCGGCCCAGCAGATCCTCGACCGGGCGCTCGTTGAAGGGGACCAACCGCAGGCCATCCAGTGGCGGTTCGAGCCCAAGGTCGGCCCCGGGGATCGCGTCCGCAAGCGCCTCGACAAGGACAACAACCCGCTCGTCAACGGCAACAACAACACGCAAGAGGGCGAGTGGGTTGTCATCCACCACAACTCGTGGGACAAGAACGTCGGGGCGAGGGACTTCCGCGTACCGGTCGCGGGGACGTATGCGATCCGCGTGCAGGCAGCGGGGCGCACACCGACGCATGAGCAGGTGGTCGCCTCGGCCGAAAAGATCCTCGACAAACGCCGCGATGAGCAGGACGAAAAGAACCCCAACGGCAAGAAATACAGCCAGGAGGGCTACGAGCGCGATCTCGAACACTTTAAGACCGACCGCATGTACAACTACGGTCCCCCGCGAGTGAAGCTTACGCTGCAACTCGGTCCGCTGCCGCGCACGCTGGCGGAGTTCGACGCCACGGGGACACCCGAGAAGCCGCAGGTCCACGAGTTCAAAGCCCGTTTTACGACCGAGTCGGCTGGGGTCGGGTTCGACTATGCCTACGCGATTCCCAAGGTACTCGAAAACTTCTGGATGCAGGGGCGAAACGAGTTCGCCCGACCCGAACTGCTCATCAGTTGGTTCGAGGTCGAAGGCCCGCTGTACGATGCCTGGCCCCCGACCTCGCACACGCGGATTCTGTTCCCGTCCCCGCTGTCGAGTGCGGACGAGACGAAGTACGTCCGCGAGGTGTTGACGAAGTTCATGACGCGGGCCTATCGACGACCCGTGGACCCCGCCGAGGTCGACGACAAGCTGGCGCTGTTCACAGCTCATCGCGAAGGGAAGAGCCTCGTCGAGGCGATCAAACTGCCGCTGATCGGGGTGCTGACGAGTCCGCACTTTCTGTACTTGGTGGAGGGGAAGGGAGGCCTAGGGCCTAGGGGCCAGGGCCTAGGGCCAGAGGTAGGAAGTGGCAAGGGGCAAGGGACAAGTGACAAGGGAAGCCCGACCTCGGTCGCTCAACCCTCAACGCTCAACCTTCCCCCTCCATCGATCAACCATCAACCATAAACCATCAACCTCTCTCCCCCCACGAACTCGCCTCCCGGCTCTCCTACCTCCTCTGGTCGTCGATGCCGGACGAAGAACTGATGTCGCTCGCCGCTTCCGGAAAGCTCAGCGATCCGCAGGTGCGGCAGGCTCAAGTCGACCGGATGCTGGCCGATCCGCGTGCGGAGTCGTTCGCGGAGAACTTCGCCGGGCAGTGGTTGGGGCTGAGGGATGTGGGGAATAACCCGCCCGCTGAGGATTTGTATCCGCAGTATGACCGGCATCTGGAGACCTCGATGGTCGGCGAATCGGAGGCATACTTCGCGGAGTTCCTGAAGCACGATCTCGATGCTCGGCAGTTGATCAAGTCGGACTTCGTGACGATCAACGAACGACTGGCGCGGTTCTATGGCATCCCCGATGTGCATGGCGACGAGTTCCGGCGCGTCGCCGTCCCCGCTGGCGTGCATCGAGGCGGGATCGTGACGCAGGCGTCGATTCTCACCATCACCTCGAACGGCACGCGGACCTCGCCGGTGAAGCGCGGGACGTGGGTACTCAAGACCCTGCTCGGCACCGACCCTGGACTCCCCGTCGCCAACGCCGGTGAGATCGCTCCCAAGGTGCCCGGCATCGACAAGGCGACCGTCCGCAAACGCCTCGAAATCCACCGCGAACTCCCGCAGTGTGCCCGCTGCCACAGCAAGATTGATCCGCTGGGGTTCGCGCTGGAGAACTTCAACGCCACCGGCGATTGGCGCGACCGCGAAGGGTTCGGCTACAAGGGCCGCATCGAGCGCGATGACCCGCTGATCGACGCTAGTTCGAAGATGCCCGACGGCACCGAGATCACCGGCGTCGAGGGCCTGCAAACCGCGATGCTGAAGAAAGAGGACTTGTTCCTGGGCGTGCTGGCGACGAAGCTCTTGACCTACGCCTGTGGCCGGGAACTCGGACTGGCCGATCAGCCGACCGTGAAGGCCGCTGTCGTCGAGATGAAATCGCACGGGTACACGCTGCGGTCGCTGCTGAAGTTCATCGTGGTGAGCGAGGCGTTTTCGCTGCGGTAGAAGTGCCTGAACCCCATTCCACTCGGCCCTCAATACCGCGACACGCTCAGCGACATCGGGAGTCAAACAACTGACCCGTTTTCGCTCATCTCACTGGGAGGGCGACATGCTCATGGCGATGGACTCGCATCAGATCGGCCAAGTCTGGATCGTCACCCATCGGGCCAAATGGCCGGGGTTTGTTGTCACCACAGTTGCCTGAACTTCCACCGCCTGGGCGGCGATCAAAACATCCGCATCAAGGGCGGCGGGATCGGCGGTTGGCTTACCGTACTTGCGTGCCTCAGCCCACAGTTCTGCACCTCGTTTCCACGCCGAGGCGGAAACCGGAAGAAAGGTGAACAGCGACGCCAACTGGTCCAAGCGGGCGATTCGCGAGGCAGGCATCTGGTTCGCCTGAACGAGCCGGATCAGTTCGCGACGCAATTCATAGTCGGCGACCTCAGACACATAAATCGTGGCTCCGGCAGACATCTCCTGCACCAACCAAGATTGGATCGGTCCCCGGATGGACTGGCGATCGTGAGCCAGTAGCCCGAGCGGTCCAGTATCAAGAAGTAAAGCGTTTGGCATCGGACGCGAAAGAAGCTGAGGATCGGATCAAGGCAACTCTGGCATACGAAACTGCAGCCCCTGACTTTGTTTGAGGGCGAGTCGCAACCGATCCGCTTCCTCGTCGGAAAGCTGTGCGTCTTCTGCGGTCCATTGCTCGAATAGGCTCTGGATCTGACGCACACGCTCCATTCGATCCGCATCGAGCATGGCTTGCGAAGCCACTGGCTCCACACGTACGGCTTGCCCTTCCGTCAAACACGCCTTCTGGTCGAGCACGACCACGCCATTACGGACATGGCCGATGTATGAAGGGGGCGGCGAAAGAGTTTCAGTCGGTGACATGCGAACATTCTACCACAATGCTTTATGGAGAGCGAGATGTTTCTGCCCAATCTCCAATGTCTCGGCGATGTGTTGACGGTCTCGATCCAAGCCGAGAACGATGCCACTCGGCCCCAGCACTGGCGGTCCAAAGCGACCGCTCGTGGCACCCAGCGACCGCAATAGCGGGTGCATTCGCCAAATGGCGGTACGTCGCGAAATGCGAGTCGCGGAGCGACATCGCCTACGTAGCTCGGTCGCTCCGCGACCGAGATTCATGAGGGGTA
>JAYTFV010000215.1:0-4782 GCA_043734065.1 Planctomycetota bacterium | reverse complement strand
CGTATGCACGCCGGTCAGGATCACGTTCTCGATGCCGCGCGATTCGAGGATGCTCCACACCTCGTCTCCCTTGTCGGTGATGAAGTCCTTCGCCTCGTCGATCTGGATGAACGCCGCCTCCTGCTTCCAGGGGAGCTTGGGGTTCCGCCCGAGTTCTTTCAGCTCTTTGGCCCACTTGGCATGCTGGTCCTTGTCATCGTCCTCGCCGCCGTCCGACTGGTCGATCGGGTAGATCGCCGCCTCTTCGGAGGGGATCTTGCTGCACCACGATTGGATGTCGGCGGGGAGCTTCTCGGACTTGGGCGTGTCGATGGCCCGCTTCCGTGCGGGGTGTCCCTCATAAGACGGCATGCAGTCGCTCGGCGCGTGAATGATCGTCATCCCCCGCTCGCGCGCATTGGCCACCAACTCATTCAACCGCGGCCCGAACTCCGTCAGCCGCTGCACCGCGTTGTAGCAGTGGTGGTAGTCCCACACGTCACACACGATCACAGCTGTCTTCGCCGGATCCCACGCCTCGTCGCGGATGAGCGTGTGAAACCGTCCGGTCTTGGTAGCCGTCTCGGTGCGGTGGCGGAGTTGGAGTTGGATGGGATCAGCAGCGCTCACGGTGCCCCCCGCGAGACAAAAGAGAACGAGCCACACAGCCCAGAAAACCAGCCACACGGTCCAGAGTGAACGCGAGACACCAGAGAAAGCGAATCGGAGACAGGCCATCAGGGAACTCCTCAAGCGAACCGGGGACACACGCTCTTCATTGTGGCGACGGACCAGCCCTGTTCGCCAGTGAACGCTCCGCTTCGAAGACTTCGCGTCGCGGCGAAACGATCGCGACCGGGGTTGTGATGCGTCCACGCCCACTCCAGAATTCGGGCATGAGTACATCCCCCCCCCAGCGTGTGGCCATTATCGGCGGCGGCATTAGCGGCATGGTGGCGGCGTTGCGGCTGAGTGAACTGACCGCCGGGTCGCGAAATGTCGAGATTCAATTATTCGAGTCGGCACCCCGATTGGGAGGCTTGGTGGCGAGTGAGCGGATTGGGGATTACCTGATCGAGCGCGGGGCGGACTCGTTTATCACCAACAAGCCGGGCGGGGTCGCGCTGTGCCGCAAGCTGGGGTTGGAGTCGGACCTGATCGGGACGGACGACAAGAACCGGCGGTCGTTGATCCTCTCTCGCGGCAAGCCGATCGCCACTCCCGAGGGGCTGAACCTCATCGCACCGGGGAGTGCGTGGTCGATTCTCAAGACACCGCTTCTGTCGTGGCGGGGGAAGCTGCGGTGCTTGTGCGAGCCGTTGGTGCCGCGCCGCACGGAAGAGGGGGACGAGAGCCTGGCCTCGTTCACGCGGCGACGGCTGGGGCAGGAGATGCTCGACCGCATCGTGCAGCCGATGGTCGGCGGGATCTACACAGCCGACCCGGAGAAGTTGAGTTTGCTGGCGACGCTGCCGCGATTTTTGGAGATGGAGCGGCGGTATGGGAGCCTGTTCGAGGCCATGCACGCCGAGGAGACGAGCAGTGCGAAGAAGGCAGCCAGCGGGGCGCGGTACGGGCTGTTTGCGTCGCTACGGCGGGGGATGTGGCAGTTGTTGGACGCGCTGGAGGATCGGGTGCGGGCGGTGGCGCGGGTGGAGACGCGGGCGGTGGTGAGCGGTGTTTCACTCAACAGGGGAGGAGGAGAGGAGGGGAGGAGGGGAGGAGGAGGGGAGATCGTTTGGACGGATGCCAGCGGGGATGAGCGGCGGACTTCGTTCTCGGCGGTGATTCTGGCGACTCCGGCTCATCAGATGAGTCGCATCTTGCTGACGGCCCTCCCGGCAGTGGCGGCGGAGTTGGCGCAGATTGAATATGCCTCCAGCGCGATCGTCATCACGGGTCACGACACGCGGCAGATCGAGCATCCGCTGGATGCGTTCGGGCTGGTCGTTCCTGCGATTGAGAAACGCCGCATCCTGTCGGTGTCGTTCCTCAACCGGAAGTTCCCGGACCGCGCCCCGCCCGACAAGGTGATCCTGCGGACGTTCATCGGTGGAGCATTGCAGCCGGAGATGCTGGACCTCACGGACGGCCAGTTGATCGAGACGACGCTGGCCGAACTGCGGTCGATCTTTGGGGTTCGGTCCGAACCGGAGTTCGCGGTGGTGGCCCGCTATCCCCGGGCGATGCCGCAGTATCATGTCGGGCACTTGGAACGGGTCGCGCGGATTGTCGATCAGCTCGCGCCGACGCCGTGGATCGCGCTGGCGGGTAACACACTGGGAGGGGTCGGACTGCCCGATTCTATTCTCAGTGGCGAGAAAGCCGCCGAGCGAATCGGAGCGGCGATCGGGACCGATTCATGAGGTAAAACCGGTCGCTTGAAAGCCTCTGGGCGTTCTGTCATAACTCTCCATTCCATCAGGAGCAGCGGTGCCCAGACGCGCCGCACACCCACCGGAAACAGTTGCATGACGCTGCCGTTGGCTGCCACATCGATCGTCGAATCCCTGACGGGTTCGCTCCCCAGCTTCATCTCCTCCAATCCGGAGATGGTGCGGTTTGTGGCTGCGGCGATCCATATCGGGTTACTGGCGGCGTTCTTCGGTCTGCCAGCGTTTGTGTTTATCTGGGCGGAGCGGAAGGTCTCGGCTCGCATTCAAGACCGCCTCGGCCCGACGCACTGCGGAGGCCGGTTCGGCTGGCTGCAATCGCTGGCCGACGGCATCAAGCTGATTCAAAAGGAAGACCTCGCCCCGGCGACGGCGGACAAGTTTCTGTTTCGGCTGTCTCCATATCTAGTCGTCGTGGCTTCGTTCGCGTCATTCTTATTCCTGCCGTTCAGTGACGGACTGGTGGCGGTGGCGCTCGACTGCGGACTCTTCATTGGGATGGCGGTGCTGTCGCTGGAAGTGCTGGGCGTGGTCCTCGCCGGGTATTCCAGCGGCTCGAAGTGGTCGCTCTTCGGCGGCATGCGGGAAACCGCTCAGATGGTGAGCTATGAAGTCCCGCTGGGCATCACCGCGGTCATCCCCGTCCTGATCTGCGGCACGATGAACCTCAACGAAATCTGCCACATGCAGAGCGGCTGGTTCACCAACTGGCTGATCTTCCACAGCCCGTTCACATTCGCAGCCTTCTTCGTGTTCTTCGTCGTGACGCTGGCCAGCAACAAGCGGGCACCATTCGACTTGGCCGAGGCCGAGAGTGAACTGGTCGGCGGGTTCCACACGGAATACAGCGGGATGCGGTGGTCGTTCTTCTTCCTGGCCGAATACGCGAGTATGTACTTCGTCTGTGCCCTGGCGGTACTCCTGTTCCTGGGAGGCTGGTGGACGGGGATTGCTCCGATTGACTCGGCCCTGCATTCCGTATTGGGCGGCTATCCGGGACGAGTCCTGGGGCTGGTGGTCTTGCTCACCAAGTCGGGACTGCTGGTCTGCGTGCAGATCTGGGTGCGGTGGACGCTGCCTCGGTTACGAATTGACCAGGTGATGGAGACCTGCCTGAAGTATCTGGTGCCGATCAGTTGCTTCCTGTTCATCGGCTCGGTGATGTACCCGTTGGTGTGGCTGACGGTCTTCGGTCGTCCGACGTTCTGGCCGGTGGCTTCGATTGGGACTCGGGTGCCGGTGCTGCCGAAGTCGAAAGTTTCCGTGATGCCTGCCCAACCACCCACACATGACCACGAGCATGGTCACGGACCGGGGCAGCATTCGCACGAGCCTGCTGGGCATTCATCGATGGAGCAGGCCCCAGCTGTGGAGCCTGCCAGCCGCGAAGTGACCTGGCGAGGAGACCTCTAAGATGAACGAGATTGTCTTCGCCATTTTCGCGATCGCAGCCTGCGGGGGGGCTCTCGCGGTCGTGCTCTCGCAGAACGTCGTGCGGATGGCCTTCTGGCTGATCATCTCGCTCAGTTCGGTGGCGGGGCTGTTCTTCCTGCTCAATGCCGACTTCGTGGGGGCGACCCAACTGCTGATCTATGTCGGGGGCACAGTGGTGCTGCTGATCTTCGGGGTGATGCTCACCGCTCAGGGTCCGTACGTGAGTCTGAAGACGAATCCGGCAGAGGTCGTTCTCTCGTTGGGAGTGGGCGGAGTGGTGTTTGCGATGCTGGTGGCGGCGTTTTCCGGTGTGAACTGGGAGGCCAACTCCGACCGGCTGGAAGCCAAGTTCGGGAGTGCTACTACGCTGACAGTGGGCTACAACCAGGAGGGCGAAGGCAGCACGGTCCGCCGCGTCGGGGCCGCGCTGTCGAGCCTGCGGACGGAGTCGCTGCGCGATAGGCGAGCAGAGGTCAAGCGACCGGGATACCTCCTGCCGTTTGAAATCATTTCGATGCATCTGCTGGTGGTGCTGGTCGGGGCGTCGTACCTCGCTCGGGCCAAGCGGCGAACTGTGGTGAACGAGCCGGGAGTTGGGCCGACGGCCTGATTCTGGAACCAGTGTGTGGCGTGTGAGGGGGGACTGATGGACCTGAATGCCTATCTGTTCGTCGGAGCGGTGCTCTTCGTGTGCGGCGTCGTCTGCATGGCGACGAAGCGGAACGCCATTGGCGTGCTGATGGGCGTCGAACTGGTCCTCAACGGGGCCAACGTCAACTTCGTGGCCCTCTCGCGGTTCACCCCGCTGGGCCTCGACGGTCAGATCTCCTCCATGTTCGTGATTGTCCTGGCCGCTGCCGAAGCCGCTGTGGCTCTGGCGATTGCCCTCAACTTCTACAACAACCATCTGTCGATCGATGTGGACCGAGCGGACGACCTGCGAGGGTAGTACTCGATCCGTCAAAGAGTGTCGTCT
>JAYTFV010000214.1:0-9533 GCA_043734065.1 Planctomycetota bacterium | reverse complement strand
CGAAAACGTCGTCCCCGGTTCGCGGCTCAGCAGGAGCTTCGCCCTCCCGAACTGGCAGGCCGCAACTCCAAGACCTAGAGTTGACGTGGCATTAGGCTGTACCGGACCCCAAAGAACACCGGACTCGGCGAGTCCGGCGACTTTGGTCCTCCACTCCTCTCGGAAACATTGCCCCTCATGACAGCCCCGATTCTCACCGACAACGAAGTCCGTCACTGGATCATCCAGAACGTCCCGATTGCGGATGTGGCTGGCAAGCGGCTGCTGCTGATCGTCCCCGACTCGACGCGCACCGCTCCGCTGCCGCTGTTGTGGGATGCTCTGTTTCAGCACATCAAGCCGCATGTCGCGGCGCTGGATGTCCTCATCGCGTTGGGGACTCATCCCCCGATGTCCGAGGTGCAGATCAGCAAACTGCTGGGGATCAAAGATATCGAGCGGATGCGGCTGTTCTTTCAGACGCAGTTCTTCAACCACGAGTGGGACATCCCCGAGTCTCTCGTGACGCTCGGCACTCTCAGCGAGGCTGATACCCTGAAGGCTTCCAACGGGCTCCTCACCAAGACGGTGCCGGTGCAGATCAACAAGCTGGTTCTGGACTACGACCAACTGCTGGTCCTGGGCCCGGTCTTCCCGCATGAGGTGGTCGGGTTCTCGGGCGGCAACAAGTATTTCTTCCCCGGCATCTCGGGGCCGGACCTGCTGAACTTCTTTCACTGGCTCGGGGCGCTCATCACCAACGTCGGCATCATCGGCGTCAAGAGTACGCCGGTCCGCGACGTGGTCAACATGGCCGCGCAGATGATTACCCAGGAGAAGCGGGCGATCACCTTCGTCGTCACCAGCGACGGAACATCTCGCCTGCACGGGATGTTCTACGGCACCCCCGAGCAGGCGTGGAGCGATGCCGCCGACCTCTCAGGCACCGTGCATATCAAGCGGATGGACAAGCCGTTCAAGACGGTGTTGTCCTGCTCGCCGAAGATGTATGACGAACTCTGGACCGCCGGGAAGTGCATGTACAAGCTGGAGCCGGTGGTCGAGGACGGCGGGGAGTTAATCATCTACGCCCCGCACCTGGACACGGTGTCGATCACGCACGGCGAATACATCATGAAGATCGGCTACCACTGCCGCGACTACTTCGTGAAGCAGTGGGACAAGTTCAAGGATGTTCCCTGGGGGGTTCTCGCCCATTCAACCCACGTGCGCGGCAGCGGCACGTACGAGAACGGCGTCGAGAAGTGCCGGGTGAAGGTCACGCTGGCCTCGAAGATCCCGAAGGAGGTGTGCGAGTCAATCAACCTCGGGTATCTCGATCCCGAGACGATCAACCTCGACGACTACGCCGGACGCGAGGACGAGGGGATACTCCTCGTCTGGAAGGCCGGGGAGCAGTTGTACCGGTTGAAGGATTGACTGTCTTGAGAGGGGGATTCTCATGTCCGTTAGGTGGACTTGGCTTTACATCATCACTGCAACTCTGATTTTCTTGTGGATCGGTTTGGCCTGGATTTGTCTTGCAAGGGTTGGCGGTGGGCCTGTCGTGGGGGGCTTGTTTTACGGAGTTCCGTTAATGATCCTTGTGTGGGCGGAGACGCTTCTGATCAGGACCGCTCCACGAGACCTCAAGCACATCCTCTTTTTCCCGTTCTTTGGATTGTTGGTCCTGATCGCATCACTCTTGGTTTGTACGATCATCGATTTGAAGGTCTATGGCTTTGAAGGTATTCAATAGGCCTCAAATTGAAGTCTGTTGCCGGGGTTCCAGATCGCTTCCCAATTGATAACACGGTGGGCTATTGTCGGGCAGTCCCTGGCGAGACAAAGGAACCGGAGTCCACGGACGACACGGGTTGCCCACGGCGATCCCATGAGGATCGGAGTTCGTTCTCGTTTGACTCCGATGGGGCGTTCCCGATGAATCCACTCTTCGTCAACTCCGAGAAGTACGGCATGTCTCTGATCCGATTTTCCCTGGCCCTGGCTCTCCTGATCGCCGGAGCTTGGGCGCTGCCCACTCAAGCCGCTGACCCTCCGGCCCCGCGCAAGATCGTGCTGGTCGCGGGAGAGACCGCCAAGGTGGATGTGGTCGGGCATCATGACTACCTGGCGGGGTGTCAGTGTTTGGAGGTTCTTCTGCGCCAGACGGCGGGTGTGGAGACGGTGCGAGTCAATGATGGCTGGCCGAAGGACGAAAGCGTTTTCGACGGGGCCAAGTCGGTCGTGTTCTACACCGATGGCGGCGGCAAGCAGGCGTTTCTGAGTTCGCCGCAGCGGATCGAGAAGCTGCAGTCGCTGATGGATGACGGGGTCGGACTGGTGCTGATTCACCAGGCGGTCGATGTTCCGGATGAGCATGCGCAGCAGGTGCAGAGCTGGTTGGGCGGGGTGTACCTCAAGAACAAATCGAGCCGGGGGCATTGGGACAGCCACCATATCGACTTCCCGAAGCACGCGATCTCGCAGGGGGTGACACCGTGGAAGATCAAAGACGGCTGGCTGAATGGGCTGCAGTTCGTCGACAAGATGCAGGGGATCACCCCCTTGGTCTGGTCGAGCAAAGAGTACGAGGAAGGTCGTGCGGGGATCGACGGGCACATCGTCGCATGGGGGTATGAGCGGCCGCAGGGTGGCCGCTCGTTCGGGTTTACCGGACTGGACGCACACTCCGCCTGGGAGCTGCCGGGCATGCGGCAGTTGGTGGTGAATGGCGTGCTGTGGTCGGCGGGGGTCGAGATCCCAGCCACGGGCGCACCGTGCCAGATCGAGAAGGCCGCACTCGATGCGCTGCTCACACCGCGTGAAATGCCGAAGCCGGTGAAAGCGCCGGAGAAGAAGTCTTGATTGACGTGTCCGACAAATCTCGAAGTCGCGTGGGCTTTAGCCCACGTTTCCCTGAAGATCACACTCGACTCGTGGGAGAAAGCCCACGCTACCAGGACTTTTGTCGGAAACGTCTTGATTCGTGAGGGATGCTGGCCAGACAGTGAGAAACCGACCTCCAGAAACGTTGACCGGGCCGAGGCGGGTTGATAGCCTCACCACTCAGTGTTGGTGAATTCGGTGTTCCTCTCACAGTGAACGGAGTCACGCATGGCCAAGAATCTCAGTCGCGATCAAAAGCGGAAGGCCCAGTTGAAGGACAAGGAGAAGCGGTCTCGCGAAATGGAGATCTTTCAGCCTTACGATGGGGAACGGTATCGGTCCGACTACTGGGTTCCAGTCGTCTTCGCGACGGAGCGGGCCATCCGCGATGTGTTTGTCGAATCGCGTCGGGCGTTGACGAACACCGAGGTCCGGACGGCGTTGATCTGTCTGATCCGCCATCTGAAGGACGGAGGCCCTCCTGGTCTCGCGGACACGGAAGAGGTCGTTCCCTACTCTCCCGACCGCGCCTCAGAGGCTGTCTTCAGCCGCGTGCGGATGGCTTGGCGTCGGCAAGCGGATCTCGGTGAGGCCTTTCCCGCAAGCGATCTGATCGGCATCGCCCGCACGCTGCTCTACTCCATCGAAGCCCACGGGGCCAACACATCGAGTCCCGGCGGGTACGTGCGGTTCATCGAAGGCTTCCTGGCGCGGTTCAGCTGACATCTCGCCCTCCCGGTGGGTGGCCCGCAACGGGATCGGCTGGCTAGAATCCGGCCCGTCTCATCGCCCCACTCACCCGAAGGATTCGTCGTGCCGCGTCCCACTGCTGCTTCGAAGGCCAAACCCGCTGCGTCCAATCCCACGGGCATCAAAACGGTGTCCGGCAGCATCTACGACTACCCGGTCTATTATGATGTGATCTTCGGGGCGGACTGGAAGAAGGAGACGGACTTCCTGGAACTGGCGTTCGAGAAGCACGCGAACCGCCAGGTGAAGTCGGTCTTCGAGCCTGCCTGCGGGACGGGTCGGTTGCTGGTCAAGCTGGCCCAACGGGGGTACAAGGTCGCGGGGAATGACCTGAATCCCAAGGCGATTGATTACTGCAATAAGAAGCTGGGCAAGGCGGGGTTCCCCGAGACCGGGGTGGTCGGGGACATGTCCGACTTCCAGCTGAAGAGACCGGTCGATGCGGCGTTCAATCTGATCAACACGGTGCGGCATCTGCCGACGGAGCAGCATGCACATGACCACTTGCAGTGCATGTCTGACGCTCTGGCCTCCGGCGGGCTCTACCTGCTCGGGCTGCATCTGATGCCCACGGAAGGGAAGCCGATCCCGAGCGAGACGTGGCTGGCCAAGCGCGGGACGCTGACGGTCTCCTCGTTCATGTGGACCAAAAAGATCGACATCCCCGGGCGAATGGAATACCTCGGCATGACGCTCGATGTGCATACGCCGACGAAGCAGCTGAAGATCGAGGACGAAATGCACTACCGCACATACACAGCCGCTCAGATGCGGGAATTGATTGATTCGGTGCCCACACTGGAGTGCGTGGAAACGTATGATTTCTTGTGCGACATTCACGATCCGATCACGATCGGGCCGCGCACGGAGGACGTGATCTACGTGCTCAAGAAGAGGGAGTAGGGAGTGGTGTAGGACGTGCCCCTTTGGCCCGTCCTGTTCAATAGAGGACTCGTAGCGTAAGGGAAGGACGGGCCAAAGGGGCTCGTCCTACATCACCTATGGACTTCACACTTCGCCCCGCATCGACTGGTTGGGAGGCACTGGCCCTCGTGCCCGGCACTCCCATCGGGATCTGGGTGTGGTGCAAGCCGCTGCATGCCCCGCTCGATCTGATTGTGCGTGTTCCATCTGAGTCATTTCAAGCGGTCGGCGGGCAGGTCTCGCTGCGGCAGATTGTGGCTGGGGCGGGGGTGGAGATGGAGCAGGTGTACGGCCTGACCATTCAAGGCACGTTCATTGAGGCCCTGGGCGGCACGAACCCGCTGCTCGATCACGCCGTGCCCGCCGCCAGTCCGTGGGTCGAGGTCTCGATCCGCATGCACGCCGTGGCAGCTTACTCGATGCCTGCGGGGATGCCGCCCGCTGCGCCGATGTCGGCAAGTGGGGCAGGGCTCTCGGCCGGTTCGCAAGCCAGCGCCATGGCGATCCAAGCCGACTGGACGGCTGTGGTGCAGGCGGAGACTCAGTTGATGGCCCTGCGGAAGCAACTGGCGACGGTGCAGGGGCGGCTGCTGTCGCTGAACCGCGACCTCAGTGCCGACGAGAACGTGGCCTCTGACAACGCCGACCGCAAGGAGTGGCAAGACGCCCGCCGCTGGCTGCGAGACTGTGCGGGTCTGGCGTCACGCTACATCAAGGAGGCTGACACCGGTGTGACCAGCATGGCCGGCAGCAAGGGCCGCCTGGAGCAGTTGGTCCAGGACGCGAAGGCGGGACGGCTCAGCCCGCAGCAGATGGCCGCTGCCCAGAACGAGATCGAAGCCCATCGCAAGACCGTCGTCAACATCCAGAACCAGATGCAGAACGCCTTGCAAGCGGCGGGGCGGGATGGCGAGCAGCGGGCGCAGCAGATCCTGACCCGGATTGCGGCCAAGGTGCGGGCACATCGGACAAAGCGATAGCCGAGAGACTCCGAGCTCCGCTCAATTCTTCGCGTCGCAGCTAAACAAATAGAATATGGCGGAAACGTCGATTTTGAAGTGAATTCGTCGAATTGGTGGGAATTTTTTGAAACAATGGAACTGTCGGCAGCGTCCCATCTAAGGGCGCACTTCGTGCAAGTCCCGACCACTGAGCCATTTTCACCCCGTTCGCTATTCAATGGAGGCCATCGTGCGTCGTCGAACACTGTTGTCAGTCGTCGGGGGAGTGTGTGTGTTGGCCGCCGGATGGGTGTTCTGGCAGACCCAGATCACTCACGTCACAGCTTCTCCGGCAGTCCAGTCAGCTGCAGTCGAGAAGCCGTTTGTGGTCCATGAATGGGGGACGTTCACGACGTTCTCCGGATCGAATGGGGTGCACCTCGAGTTTCGACCGTTGCTCGATCAAGACCTGCCGGGGTTTGTCATGAACCGGGCGACGCAGTCGGGCTACTTCAATCCGTTCGTCAAGGGGCGGATCGTCAGTCGCGTGCGGATGGAGACACCGGTCACTTACTTCTATACCGACCGGGAACGGACTGTCCGAGCCAGCGTCGAGTTTCCTCAAGGGATGCTGACCGAGTTCTATCCTCCGGTGGTCTCCCAGTCGCCGCCGTTCAACAGCCAGTTGGCCAACGGTCTCGGAGAGCCGATTGGCAACGCGAAGCTCGATTGGGGAGAGGTCCATCTCATTCCAGTGGCAAGCCTGCGTCCACAGGTCAGTGACCCGCAGACCGCCGAATGGTTGTGGAAACGGCTGGCCCCGCTGGCGCTTCCGGGCTCAGCGGCCTGGGAAAGCGGGAACGAACCTGCCCTGGCGAACCACTACTATCGGGCACGCCTGACCGACTCCGCATTGGTCCATGTGCGGCACGTGGCCCCGAAAACCAAGCCGGTCGCACCGAATCCTGATCCTCTGTCAGTAGTGAGTCGACCACCAACCGGGGATTTCATCGAGAAGTTCCTGTTCTATCGCGGGGTGGGAAAGTTCGAAGCCCCCCTAGTTATCGAGTGGACAGCCGAGGGGGCGATGACGGCCACGAACCGGACGATGTCGCCTCTCAAGTCACTGATCCTGCTCGATGTGCGTGGGGAAAGTATTCGCAGCGCGAGCCTCCCCGATCTGGCGGGAGGACAGTCCGCTCCGATACCCACGGAACTTAAAGACATCAGTATTGAGGAACTGCGACAGCAGATGACACAACATCTGATCGCAGCCGGGCTCTATGAAAAAGAGGCCGTCGCGATGGTCAATACCTGGGACGATTCGTGGTTCCAGGAGCAGGGCCAGCGGTGCTTCTATCTCGTTCCGGAAGACCTGACAAACACGGTGATCCCGCTCAAGATTGAACCGGCCCCGGATCAGATGTGCCGAGTGATGGTCGGGCGATTGGAGATCATGTCGCCGACAGAAGAGAAGAGGCTGACGGAGGTCGTGAAGGCCAGCGCCACGGAACGGGCTCGCCAATATGCCGAACGAGCCAAGACAGAATCCCCAGAGCCGGTCAATCTCCCGATGCCGCAGGAACTGCTCAATCTGGGACGGCTCGCCGAACCGGCGCTGGTGCGAGTACGTCAGCTCGCGAAGGAAGAGTCCGTCAAGAACGAAGCGTCCTACTTGATGTATCAGTTGACGCAGTTGTTTCTGGCGGAAGGGCAGACCGCGAGTCGGTGAAACGTGTGCGACGTGTGACGTGAACACAATGGTCTGCTTCGAAGACTTCGCGTCGCAGCTAAACGGGGATGGGCTACACGGCAATGGGGGGCACTCGAGCGCTTTGAGTTTCCGGTTGCCAGTCGATTAAGTGCAGGTCCACGCTCTCATACCCGTTGAAGCTGTTGAGGCCGGGAGAGAAGCAGAGGGAGATCGGGCCGTTGGCGGCGACGATCTGGTCGGCCCAGTCGGCTTTGCCGAAGGCGATGACCTTCATCACCTTGTTGAACTGCCGGACTTTCAGCGACAGATGACGCTCGCCGCCGCCAATCTTCTTCGGCGGCTCGACCAGTTCGCAGAGGGTCGCGGCGAAGATCGGCTTGCGGTGTTCGCTGCCGAACGGGCCGAGTCCGTCGAGTTCCCTCACCGCAGTAAATGTGAGATCGTTGAGGACGACTTCCGCATCGATCCGCAGTTCAGCTCCGGCATCGGCCTCGGTCTTGACGGTGGCGATCCGCTGCACGAAGTCTTCACGGAAGGCGTCGATCTTGTCCATCTGCACCCGCAGCCCGGCTGCGGCTTTGTGCCCGCCATAGGTGACGAGATGCTCGGCACAGTCGGTGAGTGAGGAGTGAAGATCGATCCCGTTGAAGGAGCGGGCGGACCCTTGACCAAGGCGCTCGGCTGCATTGAGAGCGATCATGATCGCCGGGCGTTCGTAGGCTTCGGCGATGCGGCTGGCCAGGATGCCGATGACGCCGGGATGCCATTCGGCGTGAGCCAGGACAAGGGCGGCGTGGTCGTTCCACTCGGGGTGGTCCTCGACCATCTGCTTGGCCTCCTTCATCATCTTCCGCTCGACCGACTTGCGGTTCTCGTTGAGTTGATTGAGATAGTCGGCCAGTTGGGCGGCGCGCTGGCGGTTGCTGGTGGTGAGGAGTTCGACAGCCAGGCGGGCCTGCCCCAGTCGACCGGCGGCGTTGATGCGCGGGGCGATGCCGAACCCGATGTCCTCGGCGGTGATCTGCTTCTTGCCATCGAGTCCGCAGACCTTGAGCATCATTTCGATGCCGGGGCTGATGCGGTCGGGGGTGGACTTCTCTTTGGTCTTGTCGCTGTGGATCAGCGTACTCAAGCCGTACCGCACGATGATGCGGTTCTCGCCGACGAGCGGGACCACATCCGCCACGGTGCCAATCGCCGCGAGACCGACAGCTCCCTTGAGGAATTCTCGCATTGCCGGGCTGGCGGTCTTGCCGTCGTTGAGCCGCTGGCAGATCGCCCACGCCAGCTTGAATGCGACGCCCGCTCCGCACAGATCGCCGAACGGATAACTCCCGCCGGGGAGTCGCGGATGGACGAGGCACGCTGCGCGGGGCAACTCAGCGAGCATCGTGTGATGGTCGGTGATGATGAGTTCCAGGCCGAGATCGCGGGCGAGGTCGGCCTCCTTGACCGAGCAGATGCCGCAGTCGACCGTCACCAACAGCCGCTGCGGATCCTCTTCAGAGAGCTTGCGAATCGCTTCCAGATTCAGGCCGTAGCCCTCCTCCATGCGGCAGGGGATGTAGTAGTCGACATTGGCCCCGGCCAGTTTCAAGCAGTGCCAGAGGATGCTGGTCGCGGTCACGCCGTCGACATCGTAGTCGCCGTAGATCGTGATCCGGCGATTGTCTTTGAGGGCCTTGACGATGCGGTCGGCGGCCTCGGGAATCCCCGGCAGTAGGTCGGGCGAATGCAGGTCGGTCATCTTCGATTCGAGGAAGATTTTCGCTTCGACCGCGCCGTTGAAGCCGCGCGAGGCGAGGACTTGAGCCAGCAGCGGCGAGCAGCGCATCTCCTTGCTGATGCGACTCACCACGCCGCGATCATGCGGGGCGATACTCCAACGACGAGACATGCGAGGACTCCGGACTCCGTTCATTCGGGAACAAGTTGACATCTTACCGGAGAGGAGAGCGAAGAGGGAGGAAGAGCATTTATGGCATCGCCCAGAGGGCAGGCTCGAAGTCTCACTCGGAGAACGTGGACGGAAGTTCTTGCGGAGCCTGTTTCGGTCGTGTCGATCTGGACAGGGGATTGCTATCTGCCCGCTCGTTGTCAAAACGGAAGGTCGTCCAAGCCCTCTATTACGTTCCCGGTCCACGGGACATTCGGTCGGAGCAGACCATCGAGTGCGTGCGCCAGCGATTCACAGTGGAACGGGAGCCTCTTGCTTCCTGGCAATTCCGCCACCTCGTTAAGGACATGGTCCAAAACAACTTCCCGGTTTATCGGGTTTGCGGTAGAGTCCCGTCTTGAGGGAGCGTGGCGGGCCGGGGAGGGTGGGCATGGAGGCC